>DATHUM010000100.1:0-9823 GCA_035462225.1 Jiangellaceae bacterium
GAACCGAAGGTCGGTGGCGACACCTGGGGCTTCCAGTTCGGCCAGCAGTGTCGTAGCGCTGAAACCTGAGCGGATCGTGCCCGTGTACGCGTCGTATGCCGCCAGCCAGCTGACGTTCCTGTCGCGCACCCGGGACCGGATGGTCGTCACGTAGTCGGCTGCGTCCACCAGGGACTGGATCCGTCCGGGTAGCCGTGAGTCGAGCGCCGCCGCGTCAGTGCTACTGCGAGCGACGCTGTCGCGCAATGCCGCTACCGCAGAATCGGTCTGATCCGCGGCAGCCAGGAATCCGTCCTGGGGTACCTCGTCCGACGCCAGGTACTGCGCCGCAGCGGTGCGTTCTTCCTGGACCGCGGTGATGAATTCGCCGATCGGCGCGAGCAGGGTCGCATTGACGTCTTTGAGCTGCTGTACATCCGCGATGCTCTGGGTGGTCGTGACGGCGGCGAAGCCCCACAGCGCCATCAACGAGATCACCGGCACCATGAGCACGGCGACGATCTTGGCCCGGACCGATCGTGGTCGGAAGAATCGTGACGACTTGCTTCGCCCCGTCGTCCGGCGGGTCGCGTGCCGTGGACCGGACGTGGTCATCGGTTCCGGCGTCGGGTCGGGGCTGCCGCTGGTGGCACCTTCTTGTTCGGCGTACCTATCACCTTGATGATCTTGCATGCCTGCCTCGATCAGCTCTTGGTTGGAGAAGTCTCACTGCCTGGCAGCCAACGCCGGGCCGCTCACTGGACGATCTTGCTTGACCGGCGAAAGCGCGACGAACGCCGACGCCAGGAAGAGGAACGAGCCGAACACCACTATCAGCGGGAAGACGAACTCCACCGCGCTGGCGCCAGGCAGGACCGATGTTCCCTGGGTGATCTCGATGTGTACGGCGGCTATGCCGAGGTACTCGGTCGCGCTGGCGCCGGCCGCCATCACCAATGCCGCCGAAATGGCTCCCCGAGCACCCTGGACACCGAAGGTGATCAAGAGGGCGATGATCGTCGCGCCCACGGCTACGGCTGCCGAAAGGATCAGAAGACCACTGTCGCGCGTCATGGTGCCGTGTACCCGCATCGCGGCGATGCCGACGTAGTGCATACCGGCGATGCCGATTCCGATGCAGATACCGCCCAGCAGCACCCCACGTAGTTGGGACGGGCCGTAGGCGACGGTGAAGACCCCGACGGCGGCCAGAACGATCACGACGACGAGGCTCAGGAGGGTCAACATCACGTCGTAGCGCACAGGGGAACCGTCCACCCGGAAGCCGAGCAACGCGATCAGGTGCATCGTCCAGACTCCGGCGCCGATGGCGACGGCTCCGATCACCAGCCAGCGGCGCTCAGCGCTCTTGCTGCCCTGGACGGCTCGCACCAGGCACCTGAGCCCCAGGCCGGCACCGATCGATGCGAGCATGAAGGCGAGCACTGGGGTCACTGGTCCGTACTGGAAGAGCTCTTGCAGGGGTTCCATGACGCCTCTCTGCCCGGCCGTACGGCGGTGACTGTCCAGCCGGTTACCCTAGAAGATCGCCAGGGAATCGACAAGGGGCATGTCCATAGTCAACCGGCGAGTAACATCTCAGTCACGCGGAACCGCTGTCAGCTCGCCGGTAGCCGAGAACCGCGGAAGCCCGGTTCGTGTGCTCGAGCAGCACCGGAACGAGTTCATGCGCCCGCTGCTTTGTCATGCTCACCGTCCAACCGGACAGGCTCACAGCACCGACCACCTGACCGAGGTGGTCGCGAACCGGCCCGGCGACACAGCGTATGCCCTCCTCGTTCTCGACGTCGTCGATGGCCCACCCAACCCGCCGGACCCGCCTCATCTCGGCGAACAGGTCGTCGGGAGACGTGATGGTTCGGGGAGTCCGTCGGGTCAAGCCGGGGTGCTCGCAGTAGCGCTGCCACTCCGCCTCCGCCCGGCTCGCCAGCAGGACCTTTCCCAGGGCGGTGGAGTGGCACGTGCCCCGTGCACCGACTCGCGAGGCCATGTGGACCGAAGCATTGCCTTCCACCTTGTCGATGTAGACGAGGTCATGGCCGTCGAGGATGCCGAGGTGGACGGTCTCACCCGCGACGCGGGCGAGATCGTCCAGCACTGGGCGCAGCACCCGGTGGATCTCCAGGCGCTGCATCACCTTTGAGCCGACCTCCACCACCCTCGTAGTCAGCGAGTAGGTGCGGTCGAGCGGATCCTGGCGAGCGTAGCCGGCCTCGACCAGAGTGCCGACGAAGCGGTGAGCGGTGCTCTTGTTGAGGCCGAGACTCTGAGCGATCGCGCCCAGGCTGGCCGGGCCGGTGTCGGCCAGGTACTCGAGCACGGCGAGCGCTCGCTGCGCGGATTGGTTCGTTGCCATAGGTTCGTTCGTCCTCGGTCGGCGGCTCCGGCCCCGGGGTTCGGGCCTGGTCAGGCTCGGGATCGGGTCCGGCGCCCCTGGGCGGCGCGCAGTTCGTCCACGGCTTCGCGGGTGGGGATGGGACCCACACACCCGACACCTGTCGTCGTCAGTGCCGCGGCCGCGTTGGCGAACTCGGCACACTCGGCGGGTTCGTTGCCATCGAGCCAAGCCGTCAGGAAGGCCGCATCGAAGGTGTCGCCGGCGCCGGCCGGATCGACAGCCGCCACCTCGTAGGGCGCGACGATCGTCTGCCGGTCCGCGTCGGCGACAAGGGCACCTGCTGCTCCCAGCTTGAGCGCGACCACCTGCGGACCCTTGCCGAGCAGTTCGTCCGCGATCGCGCCCGGATCGTCCAATCCGGTGAGTGCGCGCGCGTCCTCCAGGCTGGGCAGCGCGATGTCGGCCAGCGCGAGGCTGGCCATGATCACCGCTTGGGCACGATCCAGCGACCACAACGCCGGCCGCAGGTTGGGGTCGTAGCTCGTCGTCACGCCCGCCTCGCGTGCCGTGCGGAGGGCGGCGAAGGCGGCGTCGCACGGGCCCGCGCCGATCGCCTGAGTGATGCCGGATGTGTGCACGATGCGCGCACGGCGCAGCAGCTGCGCGGGCAGGTCCGCCGGCTGCATCGCCGACGCGGCCGAACCGGCCCGGTAGTAGGTGAAGCTGTGCGGGCCCTCGGGCGGGCGGGACAGCAGGTAGAGGCCGGTCGGCCGACCGGGATCCACGCCGACCCCACTAGTGTCGACGCCTTCGTGCCGCCACAGGTCCAGCAGGTTCGCGCCGAACTCGTCGTCGCCCACTCTGGTCACGTAGCCGGCAGCCCGGCCGAGCCGGCTCACGGCAACGGCGACGTTGGACGTGTCGCCACCCCACCCCAGGTCGAAGGTTCGGGCGTCCCGGAGGCGGACCTGCTCGCGGGCGCTCAACTCCACCATGGCCTCGCCCAGCGACAGTACGTCCGGATGGGCCGGCGCCGACGTCTCGTCGGGGATATGAGCGGTCATGCTCAGATCCGGTTGAACTCGTCGAAGGCCTTGCTGATCGAACCCAGCGCTCGGATGCGTGCCGTCATCTGCTGTTCCCGAGCTTCGATCTCCTGACCTCGCGCCAGCACATCGTCGACCAGTTCGGCAGGAACGACCACCACACCGTCCCGGTCGGCGACGATGAGATCGCCGGGATGGACGGTGACGCCACCACACCGGACCGGCACCCCGTTGGCGACGGTGCGATACGACCCGACGGTGGTGTTCGGTGAAATGGCGCGGGCGTAGATCGGCATACCGAAGTCGCGCTCAATCTCCTCCACGTCGCGCGCGCCACCGTCGAGTACGGCACCTGCGATGCCGCGTGCTGCCGCGCCGGCCGTCATCAGGCCGCCCCACACCGCGACCTCGCGGGCTTCGCCCACCCCGATGACGACGACGCTGCCGGCCGGCGCCGAATCGATAGCTTCGATCGCGTGAACCGGCGCGCCGGCATCCGGTGCAGGTTCCTCGAGAACGGTCACCGCCGGACCAACGAGCTTGCCCTTGACGACGGGCTTGATCTCCGATTGCATCGTGCCTGGTTTGCCGAGTTGCACGAGCGCATCGCTCACTGAAGCCGTCGACAGGGCAACGAAGCCCTGGATGACGTCATCGTTGTACTCCATTAGGCATTCCCTGTGTCGAATATTGAAACGGAGTTCCGATTTCTGGTGCAGAATAACGGGCTCGCGGCAAGGACTACAACGATCAGGAGAACTGATCGAAAACACCCGCCGGGATTGTTGACACCGAGTGTTGACGCCCCTAATGTCAATGCGACTGGTGCAAAAGTATGAAACATCATTTCATATTTCAAAACTAGGAGGCAATGTGTCTCTGTCTTCGCGATTACGAGTGGTAGTGGCGTGCGGAGCAGCGCTCTCGGTCCTGGTGGCCTGTGGCGGCGACGATGACGACGCGCCGGAGACCGAGCCGACCCAGGCGGAGGGAACAGAAGGCGAGGCGGAGCCGAGCCCCGAGCTTCCCGAGCTCACGGAAGTGACGATCGGTTATGTGTCGGCAGTCGACCAGATGGGCGCCGCGGTCGCCTTGGACCTGGGCTTCTACGACGAGGCCAACCTGGACGTGGAGTTGGCCCAGCCATTCCCGACCGGTGTCGACGCGCTCGCCGCACTGGATGCCGGCGAGGTCGACATCGTACAAGTCGGCACGCCGAGCTTCGGTGCCGTGCTGCAGGGCATGGACCTGGTCTATCTCGGCAACTACTCGGGAAGCTCTAGCCAGCTCGGCATCGACGAGACGATGGCCATGGTGGCCAGCCAGGATTCAGGAATCGATCCCGATGACCTAAGCACGCTCGAGGGCAAGCGCATCGGCGTGTCGATCGGTTCGATCAACCAGCTGTATCTTCTCGGCGTCCTGGAGGAAGCCGGCCTCGGGCCAGACGACGTCGAGATGGTCAACACCGCGCCGCCGGACATGGCCGCCGCCGTGGAGACCGGCGGCGTCGACGCAGCCGTCATCTGGGACCCGTGGCCGATCACCATCCGTGAGACCGTCGACGGCGTCTACGACGTGATCCGCGGCGGTGGGTACATCGCGTACATCGGGTACATCGTCTCCACCAGGGAATACGTCGAGAACAACCCGGAGGCGATCGAGGCCGTTCTGACTGCGCGGGCCGCGGCCGACCACTGGATGCGGCAGAACCCGGACGAAGCGTCTGACGTCGTGGTGCGCTGGATTCCGGGCACGGAGCTCGAGGTGGCCCAGGAAGCGATGCAGTACAACATCATCCAGCTCGACCCGCGCTTCTCGGCCTGCAACTACCTGGCGCTGGACACCATGTTGCAACTCTTCGCAGACATGGAGGTGGTCGAGGGGACGTACGACCCCAACGATCACTTCATGCCCGGGCCAATCCTGAGCGTCATGGAAAACAACCCCGAACTGTTCGAGGATCTGCCGGAGATACCTGAACCGGCCGTGATCACGCCGGACTACGTCTTCGAACGTAGTGAGGCGCAGGCCGCTTGCCCGGCCTGACCTCAACCGAGGACGCGTTGTCGTCTGGTGTAAGGCCGAGCCGGCGGGGCAGGAATCTGTCTCGCCGGCTCGGCGCAGCATTCTGGTTTGCAGTTCCGTTCGTCGCGCTCGCCATCACGTGGGCGGTCGTGGTGGAAGTGACTGGTGTCGAGGCCCGCACGTTCCCGCAGATCACCGACGTCGTCCGGGCCTTCGGCGAGATGTGGACGTCGGGGGAGTACCTGCGGCACACCGGTGCCAGCCTTCGGCGGGTAATCCTGGGCGCGCTGATCGGCATACTGACCGCCGTTCCGTTCGGGATCCTGCTCGGTTCGAGCCGGTGGGCATCAGTCTTCTTCGCGCCACTGCTGCGGTTCTCCGTCGCGCTGGCGGGCATCGCTTGGATTCCACTGGCGACTCTGTGGCTCGGCTTCGGCGAGCGCGCAGTGATATTCATCGTCTGGAACGCCACCTTCTTTGCGCTCACCTACAACGCGATGCTCGGCGTGCAACGTATTCCGACCCAACTACTGCAGGCGGCCCGCAGTATGGGCACGAGCCGACCGCGGATGTTCGTCGAGGTGATGTTGCCTGGCGCGCTTCCGAGCATCGTCACCGGGCTGCGGGTGGGGCTCGGCTACGGATGGCGCGGCCTGGTGGCAGCCGAGATCATCGCGACCAGTGCCGGCCTGGGTTATTCGATATTCCTGGCGCAGAAGTTCTTTCGGACCGACATCATCATCGTCGGCATGATCACGATCGGGTTGCTCTGGCTGGTGACAGACCGCGCGCTGCTCGCGCCACTCGAGCGCCGAACTGTCGAGCGTTGGGGCATGAAAGCGGTGATCTCCTGATGGTGAGCACGGCTCCCGTTCGCGCCGCACCGGCTGGCCGAAGGACCTGGGGGCGCCGACTAGGAACCAGTCGAGTGGTCCGTACATTCGGTCCATTCGTCCCCGTCGTGCTGATCTGGTGGGTGATCGCGGAAGCGGAGGTGTTCCCGCCCGATCTGTTCGTCGGTCCAGGCACCGTCCTCGCCGAGTTCCGTGAGCTGATCGCCAAGGGCATCCTGCCGGCCTACCTGTCCGACTCCTTCACCCGGCTGTGGACCGGAGTGCTGTTCGGCCTGCTCATCGGGATACCGGCCGGTTTCATCGTGGCCATGTCACGGTGGGCCCGCCGGCTGACTTGGCCGCTGCTGCTCTTCTTCCAGGCCATCGCCGACATCGCCTGGCTGCCGATCGTGATCGTCTGGTTCGGATTCAGCCTTACCGCAGTCACATTCGTCATCGTCTACACGATCGTGTTCCCACTGATGATCAGCATCGTGTCCGGAGTCGAGGAGGTGCCGAAGGACCTGGTACGGGCGGCGCGCAGCCTGGGCGCCGGGCGGTTCCGCGTGTTCACCGACGTCATCGTTCCCGGAGCGCTGCCCGCGGTCGCCACGGGCATCCGCACCGGCCTAGGCTACGGATGGCGGGCCTTGATAGCCGCTGAGATCATCGTCGGCACGAGCGGCATCGGATTCATGATGTTCGACGCTCGCCGGGCCGGCGTGGTGACGGGCGTCTTCGTCGGGATGATCGTGCTGGGCATCCTCTGGTATGCACTGGACGCGCTGATCCTCGCGCCCTTCGAACGAGGCACCATTGAAAGGTGGGGGATGGTACGGACCGCGGAGGTGGGTCGTTGAGCACGCTGGAGATCAGCCACCTGCGGATGGAGTACGTCGATGCCTACACCGACGAAACGGTGACGGCGGTCGGGGACGTCTCCTTCACCATCGAAGAGGGCGAATTCGTGGCGGTGCTGGGGCCGAGCGGCTGCGGTAAGACCACGATTCTCAACATCGTGGCCGGCTTCCAGAAGCAGACGAGTGGATCTGTGCGGGTCGGCGGCAAGGACGTGACCGGGCCGTCGCCGGAGCGCGGCGTGGTATTCCAGAGCTTCGCACTGTTCCCGTGGAAGACCGTCCTTGGCAATGTCGTCTTCGGCCTTCGAATGCGGGGTGTGCCTCGGCGCGACCGGGAACCGATTGCGCAGCGGTACCTGGAGCTCGTGGGACTCGACGGCTTCGAGCGCAAGTTTCCGCACGAGCTGTCCGGTGGGATGCAGCAGCGGTTGGGCGTTGCGCGAGTCCTCGCCAACGAGCCCGCCGTGATGCTCATGGACGAGCCGTTCGCCAGTGTCGATGCGCAGACCCGGCGCAAGCTTCAGGAGGACCTGACTGCCATCTTCGAGGCCAACCGTCCGACTGTCTTCTTCGTCACGCATGACATCGAGGAGGCCGTGTTCCTCGCTGATCGCGTTGTGGTCCTGAGCACCCGGCCGAGCCGGGTCAAGGAAGTCGTTACGGTGCCGCTCGAGCGTCCGCGGCACTGGCGAGACGCGCTGGAGAGTTCTGACTATCGCCGAACGGTGACCTACATCACCGACATGTTGGCAGGAGATGAGTCTCGTGCGATCCCGGCTGACCTGGATACTACGTAAGGTGCTCGGCACCGTCGGCGGGCGGACGCTGGCAGTGCTGTTGCTGCTCATCCTGATCTACCAGGCATGGCTCAGTGTGACCGCACTCGACAAGGTGGCCGACGGGGTGGGTGACGATCGCGACGCGCGGGGACGCTTTGCCGTGGACGTCGTACTCGGCTTCCCTCCCGAGCGTTTCCATACCCTCGAGCTCCAGGAGTTCGGCCGGATCCGAGGAACCACCGGAAACGTGCTGCATTTGCACTCCGTCACACCAGACGGCGTCGATGCGATGGCCCGCAAATACTGGATCAAGGAGATCCGGCCCGGCGGAGAGTAGCGGCTCAGGGTTCAGCGTATTCAGGTCGTCGGCGCGGTCTTGGTCATCGTTTCGTAAGGGTCGTTCGCAGTTGATCCGGTGTTCCGTGGGACGTGGACCGGTGCATCGGGTGCCGGTCACGACCCAGAGGAGAGTCGATGTCCAAGCTCCATGTCCTACGGGCCCTGGTCGCCGCGGGCGGCCTGGCTTTGGCCGCGGGTTTCGCGTTGGCCACACCCGCGTCGGCGGGTGTGCGAGGCCCTGCTTTCTACGTGGACGGCGAGACGTACCGAACCGTCGCGACTCCGACCGACCTGTCCGGCACTCGCGCCCCCGCCCATGCGTGGGATGTCATCTACGACTTCGGTGGCGCGCAGCTCAATGTCGCCGAAGCCGCGCCCGGCTCGCCTGGATATAACGGTGGCCGGTGGCAGGTCCACGGCCTGACGTTCCCTGACGGCTACGCCGCTGCGGTGGCAGCTGGTGACCTCGACGGCGACGGAACACTGGACTCAGCGGCCGAAGTCGAGGCCGCGCTCGCGGCGGGTGCCGCCGTCGACGTAGGCGTTGTCGCTCAGTTCGTGTGCCCGGTCATCCCGTTCCCCGCGAATGAGTGATCAACCGATGCGAGCGAGTTCATCGCAGCGCGGAGGCTGATATGCACCACGCCGGCGGCCGGTTCCCCGCATACCGCGCCGCCGGCCGTTGTGCCAACCGGTAAGGCCGGTCTAACCCGGCACAGCTCGAAGTTCGCGGACTTCGGCACCACCGGCTTCGGGAGCGAACTCGACGACCGGCGGAGCGTCACCGAGCAGGCGGTCCAGCGCGGCTACAGCCCGTTCGGCCGCACGCCCGTCGCCGTACGGGTTGACCCGGCGAGCCATCTCGCGGTAAGCCTCTGGGTCGGTGAGGAGTGTGTCGAGGGCGTGCACGATCCGCACCGGCTCGGTCCCTACCAGCAGGGCGACACCGGCTTCGAGTGCCTCCACCCGCTCGGTGGTGTCGCGGGTGACGAGCACCGGCCGCCCGAGGCTGGGCGCCTCTTCCTGGACTCCTCCACTGTCGGTCAGCACGATGTCGGCTCGCCGCTGGAGCTGGCAGAAGCTCCAGTAGTCAGCCGGCTCGCCGACGAGCACGTTCGGTCGCCCGGCGAGTTCGGGCAGCAATGCTTCGCGGACCGTCGGGTTGCGGTGCGCGGGCAGCACGACGAGTAGGTCCGGCCGACGCTCGCAGACCGTCGCGACCGCACGGGCCACCCTGGCCATCGGCTCACCCCAGGACTCGCGGCGGTGGCTGGTCCAGAGCACGACCGGGCCGGGATGGGCCTCGGCCGCGGCTAGCAGCGGATCTTGCACCGGCCGGTTCTGGTCGACGGCCCACAGCAATGCGTCGATGACCGTGTTGCCAGTGGTGACGATGCGGTCGGCGGAGACGCCCTCGGCCAGCAGATTCTCCCGAGCCGTCGGTGTGGCGGCCAGATGCAGGTCGGACAGCTGGGTGGTGAGCCGGCGGTTCATCTCCTCCGGGAACGGGTTCTGCGGATCCGATGTGCGCAGCCCCGCTTCGAGGTGCACCACTGGTACGCGTGAGAGGAAGCCGGCAAGGGCACCGACGACGGTGGTC
>DATHUM010000101.1:0-5848 GCA_035462225.1 Jiangellaceae bacterium
CGATCAGGATGGCCGCCGCCATACCCACGCCCATCTGTTTGAACTCGATCATCGACAGCAGGGCGAAGATCGAGAACACCGCGACCATGACGAACGCGGCACTCGACACCACGCCGGCCGATGCCGTGATGCCGTGTTCGATCGCCGCCCGGGTCGACATGCCGGCCAGCCGGCCCTCGCGGATCCGGCTCACCACAAAGATGTGGTAGTCCATCGACAGGCCGAACAGGATCACGAACAGGAACAGTGGCACCCAGGTCACGATCGCGCCGGTCGAGGAGAACCCGAGCAGACCCTCGGCCCATGAGTTCTGGAACACCAGCACGAGCAGCCCGTACGCCGCACCGACCGACAGCAGGTTGAGTCCCGCCGCGGTCAGCGCCACGGTCAGCGACCGGAACGCCAAGGTCAGCACTACCACGCTCAGCAACATGACGAAGCCGATCACGTACGGCAGCCGCTCGCCCATCTGGTCGCGGAAGTCGTGCTCCCAGGCGATCGGGCCGGTCACGCCGGCGTCCGTGCCGTCCATTGACGCGAGTGTCTCGTCCACCATCGCTCGCAACGACTCCAGCGACTCACCCTGCTGTGCATCGTCCAGTCCGCCGGCGACCGGCACCAGGAATCGAGCCACCTCTCCCCCGGCGGCGAGCTCGACCGCCGGGTCGCCCACGGCTGCGAAGAAGGGGTCCGCTTCGGTTCGCGACGTCAGATCCGCGGCGGCGGCCTCGATCGCCGGCACGTCCAGCGACCCGCCGTCCTCAGCCCAGACCGCAACGGTGTGGACGGTGCCCTCCCGCGGGTACGCCTCGGAGATCCGGTTCAGCGTCTCCACCTCGGCGATCGAACCCGGCAGGTCGTCCAGATCCGGTTCGGACAGCTTCATGGCAACCGCTGGGGCGGCCAATGCACCGAGCGCGACCACGCCGACCGTGAAGGACACGGCGGGACGTCGCAGCACTGGGCGAAGCACCGCCGGCCAGAACCGCGAGCCGCCCTCGCGCCGGGTCAGCCGCCAAAGCAGCGGGATCCGTGGCCGGTCGACCCATCGGCCGAGCAGCGCCAGCAAGGCAGGCAGCACGGTCAACGATCCGACCACGGCGACGGCGATCACCAGGATCGTCCCGATGGCGAACGAGTCGAACACGGCCAGCCCGGCCAGGAACATGCCGGACATCGCAGCCACCGTCGTCAGGCCGGACACCACTACCGCACGGCCGGACGTGGCCGCAGCGATCTCGATGGCGCGCTCGACGGGGTCACCGCCGGCACGCTGCTCGCGCTCGCGACGGATGTAGAACAGCGAGTAGTCGACACCGACGGCCATGCCGATTAGCAGTACGACCGAGGCCAGCATCTCCGTGGACGGGACGATGTACGACGCGAATGCCGACAGCCCGAGCGCGGCGGCAACCGACGAGAACGCCAGCAGCACAGGAACACCGGCCGCGATGAGCGCACCGAACACGACCGCCAGGATCGCGAGCGTCACCGGCAGCGACATCACCTCGGCCAGCTTGAAGTCGTCCGCGACCACCTGATCGATCGCTTCGACCAGGGACGCCTCGCCGACCTGCGCGATGGACAGTTCCGGATATTGCGCAGCGACCGCGTCGACGGCTTCCCGGACGTCGCGTGCGACTGCCGCGGACGCCTCATCCTGCTCATCGCCGTTGCCGTCGACCTCGTCGAGCGACACCTCGACCAGCAGCGAGCTGCCGTCCTGCGATGGGAGCGGTTCCCCGACGGACGCGACGCCAGGCACCCCTGCCGCCGCGGCGGCCACGTCTTGCAGTACGGGTTCGAGGGCGGCGACGTCGAGCGTCTCGCCGTCGGCGCGCTGGACGAGGATCGACTCGATCGGCACCTCGCCGAAGTCGGCGTCCTGCAGCGCATTGTCCGCCGCGGCCGAAGCGCCGATGGTCATGCTCGACTCGTCCAGTTCCTTGCCGCCGGCCGCGCTACCACCGATGACAGCGGCGGTCACGAAGGCGATCCACAGGATCAGTGCGAGCCATCGGTGCCGGGCGCTCCACGTGGCGACCGCGACGATCGGTCCGCGCCGCGGTGGCGGCTTCGGCACAGACGGTTTTGGCTCGAGTTCGACGACGGTTGGTGCAGACATCGGGTAAACCCCCTCGTAGGACATTCGATTCAGCCCTTCGAGGGTCCCGGCTGGCCGGTCCGGCGTACATCCGGGAAGGTCCCAGCGATCATGGGGGAAGTCCCTAGTCGTCCCCCGAGACCGAAAGCGCCGGCAACGCGGCCTTCACTCAGGGTCGGGCAAGGGTCTGGCCAGGGGCTGGCCGACGCGCACCAGGCGTGGTACGCGCAATCGGACACTGCCGAGCGCGACGCCGCCGACGATCAGGGCGGCGGCGAGCAGGTTGACAGCTGTGATCGACTCGCCGAGCGCGATGGCAGCGGATGCCAGACCGAACGGCGGGACCAGCAGCGAGTACATGGCGACCAGCCCGGCGTCGTACCTGCGCATCAACCAGCCCCACGCTCCGAAGCCGACGAGGGTCGAGACGTACGCGATGTAGCCGAGCGCGGCGAATCCCGCCACCGTCATCGTGGCGAGCCCGTCGACCACCGCGGTAGGTCCCTCGAAGATCGCCGAGAGCAGCAGTAGCGGCAGTGGGGGCACCAGGCTCATCCACACCATGAAGCCGAACGCGTCGTCGGGCCTTGCCTTGCGCATCGCTACGTTGCCCAGCCCCCACATGGCCGCGCCGCCGACGCAGAGCAGGAAGGCCATGATGGGGCTGGCCTGCCCGAAGTTGAAGCCGATGATCGCGACACCGGCAAGCGCGATGGCCATGCCGGCGATCTGGACGGCGCGCGGCCGCTCCCGCAGCAGCACGCCGGCGAACAGGACGGTGAAGACCGCCTGGGTCTGTAGGACGACCGACGAAAGCCCGGCCGGCATGCCCTGGTGCATGCCGACGAACAACAGGCCGAACTGGCCGACGCCGATGAGAGCGCCCACGCTGATAATCCAGCGCCAGGCGACCGCCGGCCGCCGGACGAAGAACACCGCGGGCGCGGCGGCAGCGGTGAAGCGGAGTGCGGCGAAGGCGAGCGGCGGCAGTTCACCGAGACCGACCTCGATGACCACGAAGTTGAAGCCCCAGAGAGCGGCCACCAGGGTGGCGAGCAGGATATGGCGCGGGCTCATGGGTTCGAGCCTCGCCAGGAACTCTCTTTAGCACAAGCAAATAGTTCTGCAGGTATTGGTGTAGCATCTCTAAATGCTCGACGTCGAACGGCTGCGCGCGCTTCATGCCGTGGCCAAGCACGGTTCGGTGCGGGCGGCCGCGGAGGCCCTCCACGTGACCACCTCGGCCGTATCGCAGCAGGTCGCCAAGCTGGAGCGGGAAACCGGCCAGGTGATGCTCGAGCGGCATGGCCGCGGTGTCCGGCTCACCGACGCGGCCCAGCTACTCTCCGAGCACGCCGACCGCATCCTGTCCTTGGTCGAGCAGGCGGCCAGCGACCTCGAAGCGATCCGAGGGGCCGCGGTGGGCGAGCTGGCCATCGGTGCGTTCCCGACAGCGGCCCGTGGCCTGCTGCCGTCGGCACTGCGCGCACTTGACAAGTCTCAACCGCAACTCCGCGTCCGGTTACGGGAGATGGAGCCGCACGAAGCGGCGCCACTCGTCGAACGGGGCCGATACGACATGGCGATCGTCCAGGACTGGTTCAACGTTCCCCTTGCCATACCTGAAGGCCTGGCAAAAGCCCCCATCCTCGATGACCAGGCCGACATTGCCTTACCGGCCGGGCATCGGCTGGCCGACCGCGACCGTGTCGACCTCGATGAGCTCTCGGGCGAATCCTGGATCAGCCAATCGCCGGGAGCCATCTGCAGAGACTGGCTCGTGCACACCTTGCGCTCACGCGGGGGCGAGCCGCACATCGCGCACATGGCCGACGAGTACGCCACTCAGCTCACCCTGGTCGCCGCCGGGCTCGGAATCTCGGTACTGCCCCGGCTCGGCCGCTGCGACGTGCCGCCTGGCGTGCGGATCGTGCGCGTAACGCCCGCCTTGACGCGCCACGTCTACGCCATCTGGCGGCAGGAAGCGGCCCGCCGTCCGGCCATCCGGGTGACAGTGGACGCACTCCGGGCGGTGGCGGCAACCGCCAGCCGGATCAGGCCTTTGGGATGACGATCCACAAGATGATGTAGACGATCTCAGCAGCCCCTGTGATTGCGAAGATCACGAAGAGCACCCTGATAAGGGTCACCGAGATGCCGAACCGGTTGGCCAGCGCAGCGCACACGCCGGCGATGACTCGACCATCACGGGGGCGCTCGAGCGAGGTGGTAGCCATGCGTTCATCCTCACATGACAACGCACCGGACGAGGCCTGAACCGGCCGCCCACGCCGACAACTCCCAACTCAGCCAGCGAGGCGCCGTCGGTCGAGGTCACCCGCCCTCTGCGCTGCTGCCCGCCGCTGATGGGGGCGCGACGGCACGACCGACCCTGGCTGAGGTGCCCTCGTCAGCTGGCCGGGTCGTACTGGAACTGCCGGAGCTCTTGAGGGCAGCGGCAGGCGACGGCGATCTTCGCGGCCCACTCGAGTGCCGCCTCCCGCGAGGGCAGCTCGAGAATGGTGTAGCCGCCGTTGGGCACCTTGTAGCCTGGGTACGTGCCCTCGGTGACGGTGCCGTCACCGGCCACGAGCACCGGGGCTACGTCTTCATCGATTCCGCCGCCGAAGACGTACACACCCGCCGCCTTGGCCTCCTCGATGACCGCATGCGAGGCTTCGACCACTGCCTCGAAGTCTTCCTCGGGAAACACCATGGCCTCACCGGGGACCGAGATCAGGTACTTCGTCATTCGAGGACTCCTCTGCTCCGGCGGCGCCATCGGTGGCTCTTCTCTGCGGCACGCTCAGTGCGCAGCCCGATTATGGCTCGGGCGCCGGACACGTGGCCAAGGTAGGGCGTCGCGACCGACCCGCATATCCTGCTCGAGCGGTACGTCTGAGACCAACGTTCTATCGACCGCGGGCTCGTGTGGCGCCACACCGGGCGTGGCGACAAGTACGTCACCGTGGTCATCGACCTCACCCCGATCCGTGCGGGCACCGGCCCCGCGCGCGCCGGTAGACGTAGCACCGTAGTTGAACTTCGGATCTTCGGTCCACGTACCCCTGGTTGGGGGCAGACGTAGTTCTGAGAGAGGTTGATCATGGATCCACACTCCAGCCGACCGCACCTGCTCCGCCGTTTGAAGGTGGGCCTGCCGGTCGCAGCGGCCGCGATCCTCGCGATCGGCGTCCTGTCAGCCCCGGCCAGCGGAGGGACGACCGATGGCGCGGCAGATCCGGACACGGTCCGGCTGCTCCACGTCGGTGCCGCAGATACCGGCAACTTCTTGGGCGCACTGGTGGCCCCGTTCGAGCAAGAGACCGGTTACGACGTCGTGCCCACCATGGGCGGCATCAACATCTTCGATCTGGCCCGGGCCAGCGAAGCCGACATCGTGATGGCCCACCTGGGATTCACCGAGTTGCAGCGGTTCGTCACTGACGGGTGCGGCCACTGGCCGGCCACGGTCATGTCGAACACGGTCGTCTTCCTTGGTCCGCCTACGGACCCGGTTGGCATCGCAACCGCCGCCGATCCTGTTGAGGCCTTCGGGATGATCGCCGAAGCAGAGCATCCGTTCGTGGTGAACAACCTCGGGGAGACCAGGTTCATCTTCGACACCGTGTGGAACGCGGTCGGGCGGCCAGCCGGCGACTGGATCATCGACCGCGGCCTGAGCGGGCCTGCTGCGGTACGAGAGGCTGCGCGCCGAGGCGCCTATACCCTGTGGGGCCTGCA
>DATHUM010000102.1:0-7027 GCA_035462225.1 Jiangellaceae bacterium
CGACGATTCCCTGGACAACGCGACCGACGAAGAGGCTGATCCAATAGGCGGAGACGCACACCCCGGCCAAGGTGCTGTCCAGCCCGCGGCTCTGGGTGAGGAACACGTATGCCCAGAGGCCTACGGAGATCTCCACGGCGACGTAGAGCGCGAAGGCCAGCGCTCCGTACCACACGGCCGGAATCGCTAGCGTCTGTCGGATCGGGACCCGCGGGGGAGTCGGCAAGTCGTCGCCGACCAGTGGTCTGTGCGCTGCCCAGCCGCGGGCCGTTAGTGCGAACGTCACCGCCAGCAGGGCTTGCGCGGCCGCGACAATTCCGTACCCCCAACGCCAGGACAGGTCGGCTGCGAGGACGGTGGTCATGACGAGCGGCCCGATGGCCATGCCTACCCCGAAGAATGCGTGCATCCAGTTCATGTGCCGAGGCCCGAACGCGGCGGCGGCGTACGCGTTGAGGCCCGAGTCGATGGCGCCCGAGCCGAGGCCGACGAGGAGTGCCAAGCCGACGAGAACAGCCAGGACCGGCGCACCGGCGTACCCGGTGAGGCTCAGCGCCACCAGCGCCGTGCTGCCCGCCAGCAGCCGTCCGACTCCGAGCCGTGCCAGGGTGAAGCCGGCCAGCACGCTGGAGACCACGTAGCCGACGGTGCCCGCGATGAGAAGGAGTCCGACGGCGTCGAGGGGTACACCGAGGTCGGCACTGACCGACGGCCAGCCGACACCCAAAAGGCTGTCGGGTAGGCCGAGACTGATGAACGCGAGATAGGCGAGAAGCAGTGACCCCCGCGTCACTGTCGTCATGCGCACCGAGCCGCGGAGGCGGGCCTCGCCCGAAGGTCAGGCGAGGACTGCTGTCGCAAGCGGGTCCAATCGATAGTTGTCGTGATCGTCACGACAGAGCGGGCGGCGGGCACGAAGACACCATAGTCGTACAACTGCGGCCGGCCAGACGACCGCATTTTGCCCTGCTGCCTGGCAACCACGAGGCGCCTCGGGGACGCGCGATCGCCCCCGTCAGATCACCCGCGCAATCATCAGAGCTGATCCTTCGTCGAGCCGATCAGGTCATTCCGGTCGCGCCACGCGCGTTCCCACTGCCGGGTCAGGGCCGGGTACACGATCAGGTACCGGAACGGCTTGATCGCGGCCATGTAGAGACGTCCGAACAGACCGTTGGTCTTGACCAGGGCGGCCATGCGTAGCTCGTACTCGCCGTTGCCCGTGGACACCCAGCCCAGGTGACAGATGCCATGGACGGTCTTGTTGGCCAGTTCGAGGGAGCACTCGTCGTGCAACTCGTACACCATGGTGAACGGGGTGTTGGGCACCGCGTTCCCGGCCACGTCCTGCCGCAGGTCACGGGGGAGCCGGTCGCACAGCGACTCGACCCGACTCGCGAGGCCCTCCGCGGGCTCGTCCCAGCCGAACACCGCTCCGAGCTTCCAGCGCACGGCGAACAGGAATCGGACCAGCGGCGGGTTCTTGTCCAGCCCGCCGGCCGCCCGCAGTGCCGAGAGCATGACAGGAAAGTCGTCCGGCCCGGCGCCGGGCGTGCTGAACGCCCACACGTCCTCGACCCGGAAGTCGGGCGTGAGCTTGTGAATCCGCCACGGACGGCCGGTGTGCTCGCTGTTCGGAAGCTTCACCGACATCGCGGCCTCGCCAAGATACTGATGGCCACGGATTGTCGTCGCATGGCGTCTCTCCTTTCGCGTTATACGCTTACGTATAACTGGACGATACACCTATTGTGCGGCACCGTACAACCGCGTCGAGAGGACGAGGAGGACTTCGGTGGGGGCGCTGCGTACACCGCGAGAGATGTGGATCGAAGAGGGGCTGCGCGCGCTGGCAGACGGCGGCGTGGATGCCGTGCGTGTTGAGGCGCTGGCCAAGTCGCTCGGCGTGACCAAGGGTGGGTTCTACGGCTATTTCAGCGACCGACAGGCTTTGCTTACCGCGATGCTGGACGCCTGGGAGCAGGAGAGCATCGATGACGTCCTCGATCGGATCAATCGCGAGACCGGGGACGTGCTGGAGCAGGTCCGGCTCGCCGGGCAACTCACCTTCTCCAGCGATCGACTGCTCCCCATCGACCTGGCCATCCGCGACTGGGCTCGCCGCGACCAGAACGTCGCCGAGCGACTGCGCCGGGTGGACAACCGGCGCATGCAGTTGCTCCGGGAGGGCATCAGCACCTTCTGCTCCGACCCCGATGAGGTCGAGGCCCGCTGTCTGCTCGCCTTCTGCATGGCCATCGGCAGCCACTTCCTGGCCGCCGACCACCCCGGCCGCAGCCGGGAGGAGGTGAAGATCCACGCCAGCGCTCTGCTGCTCAGCCGCTCGCCCGGCGGCGAGCGGGCCCCGTGATGACCGCCGTCACGACGTACGTTCTCGCATATGAGCGGGTGCGGTGTTGCGCCAGGCCAGCCAGGCGATGGGGAAGAAGAGCCAGAACCCCGAGACCGGGACGAGCAGAACCCCCCAGAGGCCGGTCGCCGCCATTACTACCGCGAATCCGCGAGGAGCTCCCTGACCACGTCGCTCGGCCATCGTCACGACCCAGCCGATCAGACCCAGGATGAGGCCGACGGTGACGTACCAGAAGGCCGCACCCCGCAGGGTGGCCAGCTCCGGGTCCGAGTCGACCGCGCCGAGTACGCCGGCCCGCACACACCGACCAACCGTGGCGGATCCACGAGATCGCACCCGACTTTGAGCTCGAGGACGTCTGGGCCCTTCCTACGCCGGAGGACCGGACGACCTCAGCAAGCTCGTGCATCAGTTCGCCTCCCGCGACGACGACGAGATCTCAGCTTTCGCCGTCCGGACGCTGTTCGCGATCCGGTGGCGGCTCGGGTCGTTGCTGCATTGGGACGACGCCGGGACCGGCCTCTGGAGCCGGATTCCCTCGCTGCGCAAGCGGCTGCCGGACGACCTACGCATCGGGCCCAGGGGCCCGGACCTTCAGGTCGTCCCCTTCCGGTCCGTCTATCATACCGAGACCGAATGGGTGGCCGAGCTGGCGAACCGAACCGTGCACGCTCTGCTGCACATCGGCTGGGTCCGGTCAGGAGAGGGCTACACCGGGCAGATGGCCGCATTGGTGAAGCCCAACGGCCGGCTGGGCAGGGCGTATCTGGCGGGCATCAAGCCGATCCGCCGCACGATTATCTACCCGTGCCTGATCCGCTCGATCGGGCGCAACTGGCCGCGGTACGCCGTGATAGAAACCCAGCCATGACGCCGAGACGCAGATGGCTGGACGAAGGCCTAGACCTGCTGGCGACCTCCGGTTTCAACGGCGTGACCATCGAGGCTCTCTGCGAGCGGCTCGGGCTGAGCAAGGGCTCTTTCTACCATCACTTCAAGGGCATGCCCGGATATCGGATCGCGTTGCTCGAGCACTTCGAGGAGCGCGAGACCCAGGCGTTCATCGACCTGGTCGAGTCCCTTCCGATGACCGACGGCGCCGACAGGCTGCGCGCGCTCACCAAGGCGGTCGCGGCGGACGAGGCACACGACGCCCTCGAGCCTCAGGTCCGGATCTGGGCCAGCCAGGACCAGGTCGCGCGCGAGTATCTCGAGCGCATCGACCGCAGGCGTACCGAATATCTCCTGCGCCAATGCCGGGCCATCGTCGACGACGTCGATCTAGCCGACGACGTGGCGACGATGATCTACCTCATCATGATCGGAGCCAGCCACATCGTGCCGCAGATGCTCGCGCGCGACCAGGCGCGGCTGTGGGACCGGCTCATCAACCACCTCGAGACCCAGTCGGATCGCCACAAGGTCTAAGCCCGGCCCCCTTTCCCCAGGTCAGGAGACGTCCATGGACGCCGCACCCCGCATCACCCTCGAGGACGGCCGGGCCATCCTCGCCAGCCAGCCGTTCAGTCGACTGCTCGGTGCCCGCCTGGTCCAACTCGAGCCGGGGCTCGCCACGCTCGAGCTGGACCTGACCGACGACCTCCGTCAGCAGCACGGCGTCGCCCACGGCGGAGTGCTGGCCTACCTGGCCGACAACGCACTCTCGTTCTGCGGGGGAAGTCTGCTCGGCCCGAGCCTGCGCAGTTCGGGCTTCACGATCGAGCTGCTGCGCCCCGCCCGTACCGGGCCGCTGCGGGCGGAGGCCACCACAGTTGTGTCCACCGGGCGCCACGCCGTCTGCCGGTGTGAGATCACCGGACCGGAGGGCACCCACGCCGTCGCGCAGGGGCGGGTCACCGCGGTGGCCTGACTGCCCGGCTAGTGGGCATGCGCTGGACCAACGGTTGCCCGGCCGCGCGGCTAGCGACCCGGGTCGAAATCGAGTGGTGGCGACCGTTCACGTCGCCTATTGCTGGAAGCGGATCGTCATCTCGACGGACACCTCATCGCCGGCCGAAATGCCCTGCGGCTTGCGTACGGCGTCCTTGAGCGGCAGCAGGTAGCCGCCGTCCTTCGGGAACAGCGACGTCTCGAAGGTGATGTCGCCGATGCGAGCCTCGACCGGGATGACGCCCCAGCCGTACGTGGCCATCGCGGCGACCTCGTTGATGTCGGCGGCATCATCGGCAGGAACCGCGACGAAGTAGTACGGCGACGGCCCGCGCCACTCGATGACGGTGCCGGCGAACTCGAGATCCATGAGCTCAGTCTCGTGGCTCGCGGTGACAGCGGGGGAGAAACGCACTGGAAACAGCCCGAGGGCCCATCCAGTGCGAACCAGGCCGCGGCGGACCACCCCGAAGTCAGGTTCGCCGCAAGCATCTGAAACGAAGACCTTGACGGCGCTCGCAGCGTGCAATATATTGCATATCGAAAGCGCTGCGGGAGTGACCGGCATCAGTCCTCGGCGTAGCGCAACCCTCACCGAAAGGAACGACGTCATGAGCACCACTCCCGCGAAACAGACCATCGTCCTGGTCCACGGCGCCTACGCCGACTCCTCGAGCTGGAACGGCTCGGTAAAGGCCCTGCGGCAGGCCGGCCACCCTGTGATCGCAGCAGCGAATCCGCTCCGCGGACTCGAGAGCGACGCTCAATACCTGCGCAGCGTGCTAGACAGCATCGAGGGGCCGATCGTCATCGCGGGGCACTCGTACGGCGGGGCCGTCATGAGCCATGCGGCCGACGGCAACCCGAACGTCACCGCCCTCGTCTACATCGCCAGCTTCCTCGCCGAAACAGGTGAGAGCCTTGCCGAGCTCGTCGGGAAG
Source organism: Jiangellaceae bacterium (assembly GCA_035462225.1). Classification (GTDB taxonomy): domain Bacteria; phylum Actinomycetota; class Actinomycetes; order Jiangellales; family Jiangellaceae; genus JASLBX01. The sequence continues at coordinate 5,206 of DATHUM010000102.1, forward strand.
TTCCCGGGCGCCAAGCTCGGCGGTGCCGCGCAGCCGGTTCCGTACCCGACCCCGGACGGCGGGACGGCGCCGGAGCTCTACATCGACCAGGAGCAGTTCCCCGCGTTGTTCGCCGGCGACGTCGACGCAGACGTGGCGCAGCAGATGGCGGTCACACAGCGTCCGCTCGCGCTCGTGGCGTTCGAGGCCCCGGCCACGCGTGCGGCCTGGAAGTCGATCGAGTCATGGGTGCTGCTGGCAGAGCAGGACCTCGCCGTCCCCGCCGAGCTGGTGCGCTTCATGTCGGAGCGGGCCAACGCTCACCTCGTCGAGCTCGATGCGTCCCACGCGGTCACGGTCTCGCAGCCCGGTGCCGTCACCGAGCTCATCCTCGAAGCCGCGAGCAAGACCGCTCGGTGATCCGCCCTCGCCGGCCCCGTCGCGTCTGACAGAACGTGCAACGGGGCCGGCGAGCCTTTGGCAGGAAGAGAATCGGGTAGAAGTGATCACGCCGTTCGGGATCCCGCTCTGGGCCGAGCTCGCAGCTGTCGGCCTGGGTGCACTGCAGGGCGCGCTCTTCGCTGGCGCGTTCACCGACCGCCGCATCGACGTGCTCGGCGTCGTGCTCATCGGCGTCGGGCTCGCACTCGGCGGAAGCTTGTTGCGCGACATCCTGCTCGGCGAGCCGCCGGTCGTCATCCGCGGCGACTGGTACGTGCTCGTCGCGGTGGCGGCCGCCCTGCTCGGACTGTCGCTGCGGCGCCTGTTCGCCCCCCTCGATCCCGTCATCCTCGTGCTCGACGCGGTAACTATCGGTCTGTTCGGCGCGATCGGCACCTCGAAGGCCCTCGCGCTCGGGGTGCCCGCCGTCCCTGCGGTGTTCGTGGGCGCGGCGGCGGCGGTAGGCGGCTCCGTACTGCGAGACGTGATGCTTAACCTGCCGGTCGCGCTGCTCCACGTCGGGTCCCTCTACGCAGTCGCCGCGGCGGCGGGCGCCGTGCTGCTCGTCGTGCTCGTAGCGGTCGGTGTCCCCGTGCTCAACGCCGCGATCGCGGCTGTGGTGCTTACAGCCGCGATCCGGCTTCTCGCTGTGCGGTTCGGCTGGAGTTTTCCCGAACAGCAGGCGCTGGTCGTGAGGCGCCGTCGCTCCCGCCTGGCCTGAGGCGCCGCACCGGTCCCGAGGCGCGCCTACCGCTCGACGCCGCCGCTGACCGGGTTAGATGTCGTAGTAGAGCTCGAACTCGTGGGGGTGCGGCCGGTGCTGGATCGGCAGCACCTCGTTCTCGCGCTTCCAACCGACCCACGTCTCGATCAGGTCCTGGGTGAACACATTTCCCGCGAGCAGGAAGTCGTGGTCGGCCTCCAGCGCGCTCAGGACCTCCGGAAGGGACGTCGGCACCTGCTGAACCTGCGCGTGCTCCTCTGGCGGCAGCTCGTACAGGTCCTTGTCGATCGGCTCGGGCGGCTCGATCTTGTTCTGGATGCCGTCCAGGCCGGCCATCAGCATCGCCGAGAACGCGATGTAGGGGTTGCAGGACGGGTCCGGGATGCGGAACTCGATGCGCTTGGCCTTCGGGTTGGTGCCGGTGATCGGGATCCGCACACAGGCCGAGCGGTTGCGCTGGCTGTAGACGAGGTTGATCGGGGCCTCGAAGCCCGGCACCAACCGGTGGTACGAGTTGACAGTCGGGTTGGTGAACGCCAGCAGAGCGGGCGCGTGGCGCAGCAGGCCGCCGATATACCAGCGAGCGGTGTCCGACAGCCCGGCGTAACCCAGCTCGTCGTAGAACAGCGGCTGGCCGTCCTTCCAGACGCTCTGGTGGCAGTGCATGCCCGAGCCGTT
>DATHUM010000103.1:0-5676 GCA_035462225.1 Jiangellaceae bacterium
ACCGAGCCACTGCGCCGGATGCGCAGCCGTATGCAGATGGTGTTCCAGGATCCGATGGCCAGCCTCGACCCACGCCAGAGCGTCGAGTCCATCCTCACCGAGCCGCTGCGCACCCACCGGGTGAAGGAGAAACACGGCGAAAAAGTGCGCTCGCTGCTCAACCTCGTCGGCCTCCCGGCCTCGGCCTCGTCCCGGTACCCGCACGAATTCTCCGGTGGGCAGCGCCAGCGCATCGGTATCGCACGCGCGATCGCCCTGGAACCCGACCTGATCGTCGCCGATGAGCCCGTGTCCGCGCTGGACGTGTCCATCCAGGCACAGGTAGTGAACCTTCTCGAGGACCTCCAGCATCAGCTGGGCCTCACCTATGTAGTCATCGCCCATGACCTGGCCGTAGTGCGGCACATTGCTGATGTCGTTGCCGTCATGTACCTGGGTGCGTTGGTGGAGCAGGCGCCGTCGGACGACCTCTACGCCAAGCCGCTCCACCCGTACACCAAGGCCCTGATGTCGGCTGTGCCGATTCCTGATCCGGTGGTCGAGGACACGCGGGAACGGATCCTGCTGGCCGGGGACCTGCCGTCAGCAGCCAATCCGCCGTCCGGTTGTCGCTTCCGGACCCGCTGCCCGTGGGCCCAGCCGACCAAGTGCGCCAGCGACCGCCCACCACTGGTGGAATCCCGGCCCAACCACCTCGTCGCCTGCCACTGGGTCGACGAAATCGAAGCCGGAACGCTCAGGCCGCACGCCGTGGAGGCTGAGCTCGTGCGGCCCGATGACGAGCTGGAGATTCCGACCCTGTCTTGAGGCCGCTCAGGTCTCGCCGAGCCGCTCCTGAGCCTCGAAGAGCGTCGCGTCGGGGTGGCTCCAGGTGGCCTCCATGACGGTGAAGCCGGCTTCGCGCGCGGCGCGGCACACTGCGGCGTCGTCGTCCACGAGCACGGCGACCGGCCGCTCGCGGGCCAGCCGGCGCAAGATCTCGATCTTGGTGATGCGGGCCGGCCGCCTATCGCCGTCGCGCCGCAGCAGGACGGTGCCGGCCGGGGCGCCATGCCGGGCGAGCCACTGCTCGGTAGCTGTCCGGGTCCGCTCGGGGCGGCCGCTGAGATACACGAGCTCATGTTCGCGAGCCAGCTCCTTGGCCACCGCGAGCCCTTCCGGGTGCACCGGATCGTCCGCGATCCCGGCAAAGAACGCGTTCCAGTCTTTGCGTCCGCCTTCCAGATGGTGCAACCGGTGCCGGACGTCGGCCACGACACCGTCGAGGTCGACGGCCGCGTAGGCGCGTTTCATGTCGAGGGCACCACGAAGCTGTACCCCAGCTCGGCCAGTCCGTCGATGATCTCTGGAAGCGCCGACACGGTCTGCGAACGGTCGCCACCACCGTCGTGCATGAGAACTACAGCTCCCGGATGGATTTGCGTCAGCACAGTGTCGCGGATCGCGGCCGCACCGGGTTTTTGCCAATCGCGGGTATCGATGCTCCAGCCCAGGGGAGTGAAGCCGAGCGCGGCTGCGGTCGAGTTGAGGTTCGTGGCGAAGTTGCCGCCCGGCGCACGGAAGAACCTGATGTCCGCGTCCGGCTCGGCCGCGAGGATCGCGGCTTGGGTGTCCTCGAGGTCGCTGGTGATCTCGCCGTCGCTCTTGTGCCGCAAGCCCATGTCGTGGTCGACGGTGTGGTTGCAGATCACATGGCCGTCCGCCACGATCGCCTTGACCAGGTCCGGGTTGGACCTCGCCGGCCCGCCGACCAAGCAGAACGTGGCGACGACCTGGCGGTCGCGCAACACGGCCAGCACCTGTTCGGTGTGCTCCGGATGGGGCCCGTCGTCGAAGGTCAACGCGACAGCCATCGCGCCGTCGCCACCTGCCAGCAGGCGAGTGCCGGAGCCATCGACTTCCGGCACGGGAGCCCCCTCGACGGCGGTTCGGGACGCCGCCGGGGGATCAGTTGGAGCAGGCTCGTTCTCCTGCTCGGCAGCTGCCGGCGTGATGCTCGGCTCCTCCGCTTCGGAAGGTTCTGCGTCACGGAAGGCCGGGGTAAGGATCACCACCAGGACAATGCCACCGAGCGCCAGGGGACGCCACCCATCGGCCATGTCATGCGACGTTACGGGGCGAGCCGGCATTCGGCGCGCAGGCGCGCCGAAGCCATCGCAGGGCGTTGTTCAGCGTTGCTGGCGGGCCACCATCGCCTCGAGGAACACCTGTTCGATGTCTGACGGGTCGCTTGCGATGTGGTGCGTGCCGTTGGTCGCCTCGGCGATGCTGCGCAGCGCATCGGCATCGGCTTCGGGTCCGATCCCGATGGTGATGATGTGCACCGGGCGGGCCGGGTCGTAGCCGGCCTGCAGTGCGTCGAGCAGTTCGTCCAGTGTCATCTGCGGCTCACTGCCCTCCGGCCACTCGTCACGGCCGTCCGTCAGCAGCACGACGGAGTTCACCTTGCCGGGTTCGTAACCGGCCTTCACTTCGTTGAACGCCGCGAGGGCGGTGGGGTAAAGGGCGGTCCAACCGCGCACCGCGTCGGCGACGTTCGCCTCTGTCCGGGGCGGGATCTCCCGGGTGGCGGCGATCAGCGCCTCCTTTCGCACGACGCCCCCGACCTCCTCGGTAAGCGGCCCGACTTCGACCAGCTCCTCCCAGTGCGCCTCGTCGTTCTCGAACGAGGAGAACAACCACACGCCGACCGAGCCACTCTCCGGGATGAGCCCGAGCGCGGCCGCGGCGGCATCGCGCACAAGTTCGGCTCGGGTCTGGTCGCCGCCGTCGGTGTCGACCATCGAGCCCGAGACGTCGATGACCGCGAGCATGTGCATCTCCAGCGACAGCGCGGCCCACTGCTGCCGCAACTGCCCGGCGATCGCGGGATCGGGGCTCGGCATCGCGGTCGGCATCTGCACCTGGATGCCCTGTACGAACGCGTCGTCGAGGGCAACTCCGCCGACTGTGCGGAACCCGGCGTCCTGGAACGCGGCCACCGCGGATTCTGCCTGCAGCGCGTTGACCAGCTGCCCGACCGCGCGGGTGGTCTCCACTGTGGTCTCGCGTCCCTCGATCGGGATCGCCGGATAGTCGAAGGCGAGCGTGCCCTCGGTTGGGTAGAGCGCGACGACGAGGTTCGCCGGATGCTCCTGGTTGTGCGCCACCACGGACTGCTCGGCCGCGGTGAACAGCGGCGCTGTCGTGGGGTCGGAGCGCACCGCCTCGTACGCCGTCGCCACGTCGGGCACTGCGGCCTGGGCGACTGCGGTCATGGCCTGCACCAGCTGGGTCCGGCTCTCTTCGGACTCACCGACGACGGCCTGGACGGCAAGCAGAGTCGCCAGACCTTCGCTCGTCGTCAGTGGGTCGGCCACGGTGGCGCTGCCGGTGTTCGCAAGCAGGCTGGACCAGGAGATCTCGGTGTCCGGCCAACCCAGTTGGGCCTTCGCGATCGGCTCGGTGGCGACCACTACCAGCGGGGACGTGGCCAGGGAGGTCATCTCGCCGAGCGCGATCCCGCTGCTGGACAGCAACTGGGTCCACATACTGGAATTCGGAATCCAAAGGTCAGGATGAGTGTCGCCGCTGAGGCTACCCGCCACCGCTGCCGGCGTTTCGGCCGTGAGCTCCACCGTCACACAGGTTCCGTCGACTGCCAGGTCGGGGTTGCCCTCGTACTCCGCCAGGACGGCGCTGACCGCCGGTTCGATCGCCGGATCGGCGGTCACCGACACCGGCAACGACCCTTCGCAGGAGGCCTGGGCGTCGTCGACGAAGTAATCCCGCGCGAAGTACGCACCGGTTCCCAGCAGCGCCAGCACTACCAGGGTCACGGCAAGTCGGCGGGGCCACCGTCGTCGACGACGGCGACCGGCTGAATGGCGTCCCGGCATGGTGCTCCTCACTCAGTGAGCGAGGGCAGACTAGCCAATGACGCCCAGGTGTGGAACCACCGCCCCGCTGTTCCAGTCGTACTTACTCAGTGTCGCAGGCAATGACACTCAGAGTCGTATGCAAATGACGATCTTTCAGCACGCCGGCCCAATCAGAACTGCTTGATCGCAAGCATTCCACCAGGCGATCAAGAATGATTCGATCTCGGCAGGGGAGGGGTGATCCGATCCTGTCGAGGCGCGATCGACCTTGCGGTGCCGGCGCCATATGCCGGCTCCTCGATCCAGACCGGCGTTGCCGGGCCGGCGGTGTGCGGCGGTCTGGCCGGACCGGCTTACCGCCGCGCGGCAGGGGAGTGCTCTGCCCTGTCATCGGCGGTGAGCCCGAGCTCGTAGAAGGCCGACCAGCCGCTGTCCGGGTATTCGTGGAACGGCCCCCGGCGCCGAAATCCGGTTCGGGCGTACAGGCGATGGGCGCTGGCGAAATCCGGACTCGCGCCCGTCTCGAGCATGAGCCGATCAAGCCGGTGGCGGCGAGCCAGCTCAATGATCGCCGAAAGTATTCTCTCGCCGACCCGTGCGCCGCGCGCCTCGGGAATAGTGAACATCCGTTTCACCTCGCCGGTGCCGTCGTCGTGAACGGTGAGCGCACCGCACCCGACGGCGACACCATTCTCATCACGTGCGACGAACACCGTCGTTCGGGGTTCGGCCATCTCCTTCACGCCGATTCCGAACTGGAACTCGCGCGGCGACAACGGCAGCAGGTGAGCACTCAGCGCCGACACGAGTTCACGTACGTCGTCCTGCAATGGCGATTCGATCGCAACCGTCACATTCACCTGCTCAGCCTGCCGCAGCCGAGTTACGTCAGTGTTTCTTCCGCGTCTCGGTGCCTGCGAGATACACCACGCGGCGGCGGGGGACGGTGACGTGTGGATGCCGGATCGCCAACTTGACATAATGTGCATTATCGGCGAACGACCCGCGGGAGTTGCATTACATGCCGGGCGCTTCGTCCGGGATCGGCGCCGGCTCGTTGCTGGCGGCAGCGCGGCTGGACCATCCCGGCGCGCGATGTCGGCGGGGCGTCGGCGATGCTGAACGGGTGGAGTACGTCTCCAGATTGCCGCGACCGCCGTTGGACGGGCTGATCGACGACCTTTACTACCTGGAGGGTGCGTCGCCGTACGCCCGGCTGACGCTGCCGGCGATGCCGGCGGCGTTGCTCATCGTCAACCTCGGGGCGCCGTTCCGCATCCGCGCCGGCACCGACATCGAGCCGGCCGAGTACGCCGACGGCTGCGTGGTCACCACGCCCACCCGCGCGTGGGAGTTCGGCTACCCATCTCGAACTCGGTCCGTCGGCGTGCACTTCAAGCCGTGGGGGCTGGGCCCGTTTCTGCCGATGCCCGCGGCCGAGCTGTGCGACCGGCCGGCGACGGTCGAGCAGGTGTGGGGCCGGCCCGCTGTCGCTGATCTACGCGACCGGCTGGCCGCGGCGGCCGGACCGCACGAGATGCTGACGCTGCTCGAGGACGAACTCATTCGACGGCTGCGCGATACCCCCGGCCTGGCACTCGTCCGTCATGCGAGCACCGTCCTCGCCGAGACCAGCGGGGCGGTGGCGGTCGGCGACCTGAGCGTGGCAGCCCGGGTGAGCGGAACGCATCTGGTACAGCTGTTCAAGGCGCTCGTCGGCGTCACCCCGAAGCGGTTGGCCCGCAGCTACCGCTTCGCCGTCACCGTGCTCGCGCTCGACCCGGCCGAACCGGTCAACTGGGCCGATGTCGCGGCC
>DATHUM010000104.1:0-7275 GCA_035462225.1 Jiangellaceae bacterium
TGGCCGACGCCGTACAGCGCCGGCCGGTGCCACCGCTCGTTGTGGGCGCCGCCCTGCTGGTCGCCTTGTCGGCACCCGTTCTGGACATGCGTCTGGGCTTCGCCGACGCGGGCAATGAGTCCGAGTCCGCGACAAGTAGGCGAGCCTACGACCTGCTGGCGGAGGGATTCGGCCCAGGTGTCAACGGCCCGCTGATCGTGCTGGCGCAGGGCGCGCAGGAGCAGGACGGCGCCGAGGTGACAGAGGCACTGGCGGGCACACCTGGCGTGGCCGGGGTAACCCCGTGGCAGCCGCTACCCGAAACGGATCTGGCGACCGCGCTCGTCTTCCCAGCCAGCGCTCCTCAGGACGAGGCCACCAGTAACCTGGTCGACGAGCTACGGGGTGAGACGCTGCCGGCGCTGGCGGAGAGAACCGGTGCGACGTACCTGGTCGGAGGCTCGACCGCGGCAGCGGAGGACTTTGCCGACTCGGTGAGTGATCGGCTGCCGCTGTTCATCTCGGTCGTAATCGGATTGTCGGCGTTGCTGCTCATGGCCGTGTTCCGGTCGGTGTGGATTCCGGTGAAGGCCGCCATTCTCAACGTGTTGAGCATCGGTGCCTCATTGGGTGTCGTCACGATGGTCTTCGGTGAAGGAATGTTCGGCGTCCCGCCGGGCCCGGTCGAGGCGTTCGTGCCGGTGATGATCTTCGCCATCGTGTTCGGCCTGTCCATGGACTACGAGGTCTTCCTGGTCTCACGAATGCACGAGGAATGGCGCCGCTCCGGTAACCCGGTTCGCGCCGTACGTGAGGGGTTGGCCACGACGGGCGGTGTGATCACTGCCGCGGCGGCCATCATGATCGTTGTGTTCGGCGCCTTCGTGCTCAGCCCGGACCGCATGCTCCAGCAATTCGGCCTCGGGCTGGCGGTTGCGGTCTTCCTGGACGCGGTCGTGATCCGCTGCCTGATGGTGCCGGCGGTGATGCGCCTGCTCGGAACGCGCGCCTGGTGGCTGCCCCGCTGGCTGGACCGCCTGGCGCCGCGGATTCCCCTCGAGCGCCCGGAGATCGTCAAGGAACCCGAGCTGGTGCGCGGCCGGTGACGGTCGCGGCCGCTCGGAACAGCCCGCGGGGGCCCAGCAGGCGGACCGCCGACCGGAGGGAGAACAGCTGTTCCTGCGGTATCGCTCCGGCGAACACGCCGAGGAACTGCTGGACTTGCTCAGGACGCTCGGCGATCGCCGACATCAGCAGTTGCTGCCGCGGGCTGGGCGGGGCGAACTCCGCGAGCCGGGTCGTGAAGTCGAATATCGGCCGCGCCGCGGCGTCTCGCCGCCGGTGGTACCGGGCGAGCCGTGCGCCGAGCGGCTTGCCTGGTGCCCCTGCAGTGATCACGGCTTCGGCGAGCAGCTCGGCGTCACGGAAGGCCTGGCTGATGCCCTGTGCGCTGATCGGGTCGAGTACCAGCCCGGCGTCGCCGACGAGAGCCCACCCGGGGCCGTGCGGAACGCGGAACTCGTGCGGAAGATCGGGCGTCGTGCGGAACCGCTCGGCACGCCGACCGGCGCGTACCCGGTCACCGAGATCACCGCAGAGGTCGAGGATCTTCAGGTAGTGGCCTTCCACGTCCGACCGGAAGTGGGCGAAGTCGGCGAGCGGCGCGGATACGAAGACGACCGCGAGATCGTCGTTGGTCGGAAAGGCCGCGACTACCGCACGGCCGGGCCGCTGATAGATCTCGCCCGAGATGTCGGTGCCAGACCAGTAGGTGTAACACGCAAATCTCGAGGGGGGAACTCGTCGATAGGCGGCGGCGCCGACCGCATTCGCGACGAAGGAGTGCTTGCCGTCGGCGCCGATCACGAGCCGGGCCTGGGCACCGAAGGACGGACCGGCCCGCTCGCGGGCCCGAATGCCGGACACCCGATCTCCGTCCCAGGTGAGCTCCTCGACTGTGACATTCTCCCTGACCTCTGCGCCCGCCTCCCTGGCCGCATCGACCAACAGTTCGTCAAGGACGGTGCGCCGCGGGCTGTGGAGCGCGTCGACGCCGTCGAACTCGGGAAACCGGCCATGCAATACGGCGTACTCGAGGTCGAACCTGACTTCGCGCGTAGCCGGCGTGCCGGCAGCGCCGAGCCGGTCGAGGAGCCCCCAGCGCCGTAGCCGGGACACGCCGGTGAGCTGGATCGCGTGCGTGGACAAGGTGTCGCTCGGGAACCGGGCTCGGTCCACCGCGAGCACTCGGAGCCCGGCCCGGGCGAGCAACATCGCCGTTGCAGCACCTGCGGCGCGGGCTCCGACGACGATGACGTCGTAGGACCGAGGTGCCATGGGCTCGCCTCCGCAGTCTGCCAACAGTTGTTGGCCAACGTATGTTGACATGAACTCTACGGCGAGCCGGGCGGATTAGTCAACGACTGTTGGCCTACAGTTGTTGGCATGGTGGACAAGAACGGACGGCCTCGGCGGTCCGACGCCACACGCGGATCGATCCTGCTCGCTGCCCGGACCCGATTTGCCAGCGACGGCTACGACAGAGCGACGATTCGGGCGATCGCCGCCGACGCTCGAATCGACCCGTCGATGGTGATGCGCTACTTCGGCTCCAAGGCGCAGCTGTTCGCCGCTGCGGTCGATCCCGACCTGCGCCTACCGGACCTGTCGAGCGTCCCGCGACGGCGGCTCGGGAAGGTGCTCGTCGCCCACTTCCTCGATCGCTGGGAGGGCGATCCAACTGATGACTCGCTGCTGATGCTGCTGCGTTCCGCTGCCACCGACGAGGTCGCCCGGGAGCGCATGCGGCATACCTTCACGAGCCAGCTGATGCCAGTGCTGGCGGCGATCATGGGCGACCCGGACAAAGTCGCCCAGCGTTCCGGGCTCGTCGCGAGCCAGCTGCTCGGCTTGGCCCTCACCCGCCACATCCTTCGGTTGCCGCCCGTCGTGGCGATGGACAGAGATTCGCTCATCGAGCAGGTCGGACCCACGATCCAGCGCTACCTGACCGGCTAGCCACTGGATCAATGGCCGGCGAGCACATTCTTCAATACCGCGATCGCCACCGCGAGTACGAGTACCAACGCCGCGTAGATCGTCGCTCGGGTTCGGCCGGCACCGCTTCCGCGCGCGACGACGAACCCGACCACGGCGATGAACCCCGCGAGCACCAACTCCACGAGCAGCAGTTCGGTGTCCTGCGAGAACACGATCACCGGGATCGACGCCAGGATCGCCACCGTCGCAGCCCCGGCGAGCTGGGCACCGGCCGACTCGACGTCATGCTGGCGGACCTGGCCCGCGCCCACCAGGCGCGCGGACACCCGGAAGGCGAACCAATGCGCGACGGCCAGGCCGATGGTGACGCCCCAGATGATGCCGGCGACGTGGAGGCCTACTCCTGGTTCTGGCAACGCGATCAAGGCCGCCAGCAGACAGATCGCCACATAGAGAGCCATCGTGTAGGCCTCTTTGCGCAGTTCCACGACCCATTCGTGGTGTCCCGCCCGTTCGGCGGCCGGCGCATCACCCATGCCTCACATGATGGCACCGGTTCGACCTCGCGTCCGGCCCGTGAACGCTACCCTCGTCTCAGGCATAAAGGGGGTCACGATGTCTGAATCCGTGCACATTGCCGATACCCCGCGAGGGCGTTCGGACCCCGATCGGCAGATATCCCGCCTGCGCGGTTACAACCTGGTTGCTGCGGCCTTCCACGCTGTCCAGGCTGCCGTGGTGCTTGCGCTCGCGAACGACTTCGCGTTGCCGGTCACGGGCAATTACCTCGCCGGTCCGCCGGGAACACCGCCGGAAGACATGGTCACCCTGTTCGAGATCCGGACCGGGATCGCGGTCGCCGCGTTCCTGTTGCTGTCCGCCTTCTTCCACATCGTCGTCGCGTCGCCCTGGTTCTTCTCCCGGTACCGAACCGGCCTGCTGGACGACCGCAACTACTTCCGCTGGGTGGAGTACTCGCTGTCCGCGTCGCTGATGATCGTCCTCATCGCCCAACTTACCGGCATCTCCGACATCGCAGCCCTGATAGCGCTCTTCGGTGTGAACGCCTCGATGATCTTCTTCGGCTGGCTGCAAGAGAAGTACCAGCAGCCCGGAGACGGCGGGTGGCTGCCGTTCACCTTCGGTTGCTTCGCCGGGATCGTGCCGTGGGTGGCCATCGTCATTTACGTGATCGCGCCGGGTTCTACGAGTGGAGCCGAGCCGCCAGGATTCGTGTACGGGATCATCGTGTCGCTGTTCGTGTTCTTCAACATCTTCGCGGTCAACCAGTGGTTGCAGTACAAACCGGTCGGCAGATGGCGCGACTACCTCGTCGGCGAGCGGGCCTACATTACGCTGAGTCTGGTGGCCAAGTCGGCACTGGCGTGGCAGATCTTTGCCGGGGCGCTCGCCGGCTGACGGCCGCTAGAGCGCGCGACGTCACGTGGCCGGGATCACCGGCCATTGGGCGGCGCCCAACCCGCGGGAGATGGTGCGCGCCGCCGAGCGGACTGCCTCGATCGCGGAGTCGCTCGCGGGCCATTCGTTGGTGGGGACGACGACCGCTACCGCGCCCACGGCCAGCCCGGTCGCGTCGAACACCGCACCAGCCACGCACGACTCCCCGAGGACGGCCTCGTCGCATTCGTAGGCCAGGCCGGTTGCGCGAGCGTCGTCCAGTTGCTTGCGGAACTCGGCCGGGTCGGTGACGGTCTCGCCGGTCATGCTTCGCAGGGGCGGTCCGCCCAAGAGCGAGGCGGCCTCGTCGGGCAGGAACGCGAGTATCGCCTTGCCCAGAGCGCTTGCATGGGCGGGAATCACAATGCCCACCTCCGGCATCTGGCGGCTGCCGTCCGGCCGGGGCTCATGGTGCACGACCACCACCTCGTCGGCGAGCAGCACACCGACACGAACCGCGAACCCCGTACGTCGGCTCAGCTCTTCGGCCCAGGTCACCGATCGCGATCGCATCTCGAGTGTGTCCAGGTAGACGTTGCCCAGGCGCAGTACGGCTGGGCCGAGCTGATAGCGACCTGAGCTCGGATCCTGGCTCACCATCCCGTGTGCGACGAGCGTGCGCACGATCCCGTGCACGGTGGGCGGCGGCAGGTCGAGGCGACCGGCCAACTCGGACAGGCTCATCCGGCGAGCACCCTGAAGCGCGGTGAGGATTCGGATCGCGCGATCGACCGACTGGATCAACCTGCCTCCTCGCAATTCATCTGGGCCGACCTCTTGCCACAAGTGAAACACAGTCGTAATGTTCGAGCATCATTCGATAATGCCGAATCATATTCGGCATCGCTAGGGCCATCGGAGGTCCGGGATGGAAGGACTACGGACGCCGCAGAAGCTTGCGGCAGAAGTGCTCGGCACGGCATTCCTCGTATTCGTCGGTGTCGGTTCGGTGCCGGCCACGCTCATCGTCAACGGCGACAGCCCGTTCACGATGGCTGACCTGGGCATCATCTCGTTCGCGTTCGGCACGATCGTGGTGGCCACTGTCTACGCCTTCGGTCACGTGTCGGGCAACCACATCAATCCGGCCGTGACGGTCGCGCTCGCGGCCAGCGGTCAGTTCCCGTGGCGCAAGGTGCCGGAGTACATCGCCGCACAGCTGGTGGGCGCCGCCATCGGGGCGCTGGCCATCATCGGCGTCCTCGGCGACCGGGCCAGCGACCTCGGGCTCGGCATCGCCACGTACGGCGACGGGGTCGGCGCGGGCCAGGCGTTCATGGCCGAGTTCGTCGGCACGTTCATCTTGGTGCTCACCGTGTTGCTGGTGATCCACCGCAACGCCGCCCCGGGATTCGCCGGTGTGGCGATCGGCCTCGTCGTGTTCGCCGCGATCATCCCCGTCGCTCCGGCGACCGGGGCGTCGATCAACCCGGCCCGCACCCTCGGGCCGATGTTCATCCAGCAGGTGTGGGGCGGGGAGGTCGAGTGGGATCAGGCACCGGTCTACCTGGCCGCCGAAATCGCCGCCGGAATCGCCGCCGCCGCGGTCCACGTGACGATCACCAAGGTGCGCGAGATCCCCGAGCGCATCCCGGCCGTCCCGGCGGCCAACCCCGAATCCGAGTCGGCGTCGGCCTGATCGAAAGGAGTGACCATGAAAAAGCTCATCAACGACCCGGCGGACGTCGTCAGCGAGGCGCTGCTCGGCATCGAGGCGGCCCACCCCGAACTGACGGTGGACCATTCGAACAAGCTGATCCTCCGCGGCGATGTGCCGGTGGCCGGCAAGGTCGGCCTGATCTCCGGCGGCGGCTCCGGCCACGAGCCGCTGCACGGCGGGTTCGTCGGCCTCGGGATGCTCGACGCCGCCTGTGCCGGTGAGGTGTTCACCTCGCCGGTACCGGACCAGATGCTGGCTGCCACCAAAGCGGTCGACAGCGGTGCCGGCGTGCTGCACATCGTGAAGAACTACACCGGCGACGTCATGAACTTCGAGATGGCCGCCGAACTTGCCGCGGCCGAGACCGGTGTGGACGTCGTCTCGGTCGTCACCGACGACGACGTCGCCGTCCAGGACAGCCTGTACACCGCCGGCCGCAGGGGAGTCGGCGTCACGGTAATCCTGGAGAAGATCGCCGGTGCCGCGGCCGAGCAGGGCAGGACGCTGACCGAGGTGGCGGACGTCGCCAAGGTGGTCAACGCCAACGGCCGCAGCATGGGTATGGCGCTCACCTCGTGCACCGTCCCGGCCGCGGGCAAACCGACCTTCGAGCTCGGCGAGGGCGAGATGGAGATCGGCGTCGGCATTCACGGCGAACCGGGGCGGCGGCGGGTCCCGCTGGCTCCGGCGAAGGACATCGCCGAGATGCTGGTCGAGCCCATCGTCGCCGACCTGCCGTTCTCGAGTGGCGACGGCGTGATCGCCTTCGTCAACGGCATGGGCGGCACACCGCTGATCGAGCTGTACGTGATGTACAACGAGGTCGCCCGGATCCTCGGCGGCCACGGGATCCAGATCGCCCGCTCACTAGTCGGGTCCTACATCACGTCGCTGGAGATGGCGGGGTGCTCGGTCACCCTTGTGAAGGTGACCGACGACCTAATAGCGCTGTGGGATGCTCCGGTGAACACGCCGGCGCTGCGATGGGGAGTCTGACCATGACCGATGCCGTCACACTTGCAGGCCTGTCGGCCTGGATCCGGGGTTTCGCCGCGCTCGTCGCCGAGAACAAGGAGGAGCTGACCGCGCTCGACGCGGCGATCGGCGACGCAGACCACGGCATCAACATGGACCGCGGGATGACGGCCGTACTCGCGGCGCTGGACGGTGACGACATC
>DATHUM010000105.1:0-4081 GCA_035462225.1 Jiangellaceae bacterium
AGTGAGGCCTCCAGGACCGGGCCGGTTTCGATGGTGGCGATCGACCGGGCGTCACGTTCGGCGTTCGCGGCGTTGTTGGTCTCGTCGTACCGGTCGAAAAACCGGGTCGCCTGCTCGTTCGTCGCGGCCACCTTGCCATCCGGCAGCTCCGGCCGGGCCTCCGGGACGGCGGCGCAACCCGCCGCCACCAGGCACCCGGACACCGCCGCCACCAGTACTCGGATCCTCACGGGCGGCCCCCCGCTTGCCTGGCCGGGGCGGCGGGTTGCGTTGTGCGCGGGCGAGTGCGGCGCCGCCGGCGCAATGCGAAGATCGCGACAAGGATCAGGCCCAGGCCCACGGCGAGCACCAGCAGTGCCGTAACGAACAGGTTGTCGAATTGCAGACCCAGCTCCAGGCTCACCGCTAGCGGGGTTTCTCCGTCGGCCGCCATCACCACCGCGTTCACCGGCTCGGCACCGAGCGGGTAGTCGACCTCCTGTCGATCCGGCCCCGCAGCCTGGACATACCACCAGTCCCTGGACGCCGGTTCGGGTTCGACCCCGGTGACCGCGCCATCTACGCGCTCGAGCGCGTAGGACGCCGGGAATCGAAGTCGGGCGATCTGGTCGTGCGCGACGCCGCTCAGGTATTCGGTGACGTCCACCTCATGCGCCACCCCCACGAATACCTCGCGGCCGTTTTCGGCGGTGGCGGCCACATGCAGGCTCGGTCCCATGAAGTCGAACAAGGACGCCGAGCTCACAAACGCCACCGTCTCGCTGGTCAGTTCACGCTCGCCAGTCGTAACGGTGTCATCAGGCCCGGCGAGCAGGGCTGCGGCGAGCCCGGCCAACGTCACGATCGAGCCGATGACGAGCAGGAATACTCGCGCGAAGCGCCGCATCACTTAACCGGACCCCTCCATCATTCCCATCCCGAGGCGACGGTATCGAATCATTCCCTACACCGCGCGACGGCCGGCTGTGGGGCGGGAGTGCCGGGATTCCAAGATCAAGAGAGCGCGAATCGCGACGACACGCCGACCGTCCGGGCGTGTTGCGACCACTTGATCTTCTGGTCGAGGCGAGAGGTTCAGAACAGCGCGCTGGCGAGTGCGGCCCGCGCCTTGGCCACCCGTGGATCGGCCTGGCCGACCACGTCGAACAGCTCGAGCATCCGGGCCCGCACCTGATCTCGGTCCTCGCCTGCGGTGGCCCGAACGGTGGCGACCAACCGGTCGAACGCCGCCTCGGCCCGCCCGGCGGCGACCTCGAGGTCTGCGACGAGCAATTGCGCGTCGACGTCGTCCGGAGCGGCCTGAGCCGCCGCCTGGGCAGCGGCAGGGTCGATGCTCGCCGTCCGCTTCAGCAGGGAGGCCTGGGCGAGCCCTGCCTTGGCGTCGGCATCGGCGGGCGACTCGGCGAGCAGTTCCTCGTACGCCGCTACCGCCGCGTCGTAGTCGCCGCGCTCGATGGCGTCGTAAGCCTTGTCGAACCGTGGGTCGTGGGGTGGCTCGACCGGTTGGTCGGACTCCTCACCGCCGGCCGCGGGCGTGAACGTGCCGGACACCCCGTTGGCGGCGGCCACCCGTAGCAACTCGTCGATGTACCTTCGGACATCCGCCTCCGGCAGCGCACCGGCGAACAGCGGCACCGGCTGACCCTTGATGACACCCATCACCATGGGGATGCTCTGCACCTGGGCAGAGGCTGCCAGTGCCTGGTTGGCGTCCACGTCGATTTTGGCGAGGACGAACCGGCCGCCGTATTCACTCGCGAGTCTCTCTAGCGTCGGTGAGAGCTGCTTACAGGGTCCGCACCACTCAGCCCAGAAGTCGATGACGACCGGTACGGACATCGACTGCTGCAGGACCTCGGCCTGGAACGTCGCCTCGGTGACGTCGCGGACGACGCCGGAACTACTGGTGGTGGCGCCGGACGGGGCCGTGTCTGTTCTGGCCTTCAGGGCAGACAGGTCGACCACACCCGGACGCATGAAGCTCTCCGCGCTCATGTCTCCATCCTCTCCCGACACCCGGCCACAACGAAAACCGACGCGTCAGCCTTCCCGGCGAGCGTCCGAATCGTTGACGACGTACTTAGAAGCGGGCGGGCTCCATGTAGATGCCCCACTCGTCGCGTAGGGCGTCGCAGATTTCACCGAGCGTCGCCTCGGCCCGCGCGGCGTCCAGCATCGGCGGGATCAGGTTGCCCGACCCTCGGGTCACCTCGACCATGGCCTCGAGCGCCGACCGGACGGCGGCCTCGTCGCGCCCTGCCCGCCGCTCGGCCAACCGCCTGCGCTGTTCGTCCTCCACCTCATGGGACACCCGCAGAATGTCGACGTCTCCGGTGACCGAATCGGTGTTGACGTTCACTCCGACGATCTTCTTCTCGCCCTTCTCGACCTTCTGCTGGTACTGGAAGGCGGCTTCGGCGATCTCGGCGGAGAACCAGCCGTCCTCGATGCCGCGCAGGATGCCGGCCGTCATCGGACCGTAGGTCTCCCGCCACCTGGGCTCCGACTCGCCCATCCGGCGGATCTGCTCGAAGATCTTCTCGGCCTCGTCCTCGAGCTTGTCGGTCAGAGCTTCGACGTACCACGAGCCGCCGAGTGGATCTGCAACGTTGGCAACGCCGGTCTCCTCGAACAGCACCTGCTGAGTCCGCAGGGCAATCTCGGCGTTCGCCTCTGTCGGCAATGCGAGAACTTCGTCCAGGGCGTTGGTGTGCAGGGAGTTGGTGCCACTGAGGATGGCCGCTAGCGCCTCCACGGCCGTGCGCACCACGTTGTTGTACGGCCGATGGCCGGTCAGCGACACACCGGCGGTCTGGGTGTGGAACCGCAGCCATTGCGCCCTTTCGGTCTTCGCGCCGTATACGTCGCGCATCCACCGGGCCCAGATGCGTCGGGCGGCCCGGAACTTCGCGATCTCCTCGAAGAAGTCGATGTGCGAGTCGAAGAAGAACGACAGCCCGGGTGCGAACAGGTCGACGTCGAGACCGCGGGACTGCCCCAACTCGACGTACCCGAAGCCGTCGGCCAGCGTGAAGGCCAGTTCCTGCGCCGCCGTCGAGCCGGCTTCCCGGATGTGGTACCCGGACACCGACAGCGGCTTGTACGCGGGGATGTTCTCGACGCAGTACGCCATCAGATCTCCGATGAGGCGCAGGTGCGGCTCGGGCTCGAACAGCCACTCTTTCTGGGCGATGTACTCCTTGAAGATGTCGGTCTGCAGCGTTCCGTTCAGCACCGACGGGTCCACACCCTGGCGCTCGGCCGCCACCACGTACATGCAGAAGATCGGAATGGCCGGCCCGCTGATCGTCATCGAGGTGGTCACCTCGCCCAGTGGGATGCCGTCGAACAGCACTTCCATGTCCGCGGCCGAATCGATGGCCACCCCGCAGTGACCGACCTCGCCTAGGCTGCGCGGGTCGTCGGAGTCGCGGCCCATCAGGGTCGGCATGTCGAAGGCCACCGACAGCCCGCCACCGCCGGAGCGCAGGATCATCTTGTACCGCTCGTTGGTCTGGCGGGCGTTGCCGAACCCGGCGAACTGACGGATGGTCCACGGTCTGCCCCGGTAACCGGTGGCGTAGAGCCCGCGGGTGAACGGGTATTCGCCGGGCCACCCGATCCGGTCGAACCGCGGGTCGGTGATGCCGGGCGGTGGGCCGTACACCGGGTCGACGTCCACTCCGGACAGCGTCGTGAAATCGGCGTCGCGCTTGCGGGCGGCATCGTATCGCTGCTGCCAGCGCTGCCGGCCGGCCTCAATCTCGTGGGCGTCCATGGCTCAATAGTAGGACGTCCTACTACCTTAAGCATCTCAACTCCTGAGATCATCTCCGATATCAGTTGCGAACCTGATTGACCAAACATATCTTTCCTATGTTTCTAGTCGGAAATGTGGGATGGACGGGTTTGATGTTCGCGCGATCACTTGTCACTGCGGCTTTCGTCACGATCGTCTCGCCTCTGCTGCTTGCGTCGTGCGGCGCCGACGACGAACCGGTGGCGTCCGAAGGCACTGCGGCGCTCCGCCTTGGCTATTTCCCGAACTTCACCCACGCACCCGCACTGGTCGGTGTCCAGC
>DATHUM010000106.1:0-4045 GCA_035462225.1 Jiangellaceae bacterium
GGCCGCGTAGTGCGTTCGGCAGCGTTGCCACGACGTGCCGGGCAGGGTCGCGGCGATCGCTGCGACGAGTCCGGCGTGCGCGTCGGAGGTGACCAGCCGCACCCCGGTCAGGCCGCGAGCGAGCAGGTCGCGGAAGAAACCCAGCCAGCCGGCGCCGTCCTCGGCGCTGGTGACCTGCACCCCGAGGATCTCCCGGTGCCCGTCGGCGTTCACCCCAGTGGCAACCAGCGCGTGCACGGGCACGACCCGCCCACCCTCGCGGACCTTGAGCACCAGCGCGTCCGCGGCCACAAACGTGAACGGGCCCGCCTCACGCAGTGAGCGGGTGCGGAACTGCTCGACGTGGGCATCAAGCTCGGTGGCCATGTCCGAGACCTGCGACTTGGACAACCCGGTGATCCCGAGAGACTGGACCAGCTTGTCCATCCGCCGCGTCGAGACTCCGAGCAGATAGCAGGTCGCCACCACGCTGGTCAGCGCCCGCTCGGCACGCTTGCGTCGCTCCAGCAGCCACTCCGGAAAATAGCTGCCCTGACGCAGCTTCGGGATCGCCACATCCAGGGTGCCGGCGCGGGTGTCGAACTCCCGATGCCGATAGCCGTTACGGCGGTTGACCCGATCCTCGCTGACCGTGCCGTAAGCGGCACCACAGACCGCATCGGCCTGGGCGGACATCAGCGAGTTGATGAAGGTCTGCAGCAACTCGCGCAGCAGATCCGGGCTCGCCTGAGCCAGCTGTTCGTCCAACAAGCGGGCAGGGTCGATACTGGGAGTGACGGTCATCGTCGTGTCCTTCTTCGAGTCGGTTGTGAGAGATCACTCGAAGGATCACGCGGTGACCGTCATCGCTTCCACACGACACGCTCACCGGGAGCCGTACACCACTCTGCCGGACGCAACTTCGTTCACGGCTAGGCCCCGGAATGTGGGCGCCAAGGCAAGAGCATTGCGTCATCCGTCGGCACACCCGGTAGGGTCGAATCACATGTGCGGACTCTCCGGCGAATACACGTTCGACGGTTCGCCGCCCGATCTCGGCGCGGTAGGCCTCATGTGCGAGGCCATGGTTTCGCGTGGACCGGACGACGCCGGCGCGTACGCGCACGGCTCACTCGCTCTCGGCCACCGGCGGTTGTCCATCATCGATCTTTCGCCCGCGGGTCACCAGCCGATGGTCGACAACGAACTCGGCATCACGGTCGCCTTCAACGGTTGCATCTACAACTACCGCGAGCTCCGCGCCGAACTCCAGGCCCACGGCTACCGCTTCTTCTCCACGTCGGACACCGAGGTCATCGCCAAGGCATACCACCACTGGGGTGAGAGCTTCGTGGGCCGTCTGCTGGGTATGTTCGCCATCGCCATCCACGAGCGCGACTCTGGACGCCTCGTTCTCGTCCGCGACCGACTCGGCATCAAGCCGCTGTACCTCGCCGAGAGCTCTCGCCGGCTGCGATTCGCCAGTAGCCTTCCCGCGCTGGTGCGGGCCGGCCGAAAGGACAACTCGGTCGACACCCGGATCGATCCGGTGGCCCTGCACCAATACCTGTCCTGGCATGCCGTCGTCCCCGCACCTCGAACGATCATCAAAGGAGTCCGCAAACTGGCGCCGGCGACGATACGGGTCGTCGAACCCGACGGTTCCAGCCGCGAGCACACCTACTGGGAGGCGGCATACCAGCGCGACCCGGACAAGGCAGGGTGGTCCGAGGGGGACTGGGAGGACGCGGTTCTCGACTCGCTGCGTACCGCCGTCCGGCGACGGCTGGTGGCCGACGTCCCCGTGGGAGTGCTGCTGTCGGGCGGGCTGGACTCCAGCCTGGTCGTCGGCTTGCTCGCAGAGGAGGGCCAGCACGGGCTCAACACCTTCAGCATCGGCTTCGAAGCCGTCCGCGGGGAGGAGGGCGACGAGTTCAAATACTCGGACGTCATCGCCCACCAGTTCGACACCGACCATCACCAGATCAGGATCGACACCGAACGAACCCTGCCCGGCCTCAAGGCCGCCATCATGGCCATGAGCGAGCCGATGGTCAGCCACGACGTCGTCGGGTTCTACTTGCTGAGCCAGGAAGTGAGCAAGCACGTCAAGGTCGTGCAGTCCGGCCAGGGCGCGGACGAGGTGTTCGGCGGCTACCACTGGTATCCGCCGCTGCACGGAGTCGACCGGCAAGCCGCCGCCGACACGTACGCCGCCGCGTTCTTCGACCGCGACCACGCCGCGATGGCCGAGGTAGTCGAGTCCGAGTACGTCATTGACGAACCGGTCAGCTACCAGTTCGTCGCTGCCCACATGAGCCGGCCGGGCGCCGACTCGGCCGTTGACGCCGCGTTGCGCCTGGACTCGCACATCATGCTGGTCGACGACCCCGTCAAGCGGGTCGACAACATGACCATGGCGTGGGGCCTGGAGGCGCGCGTGCCGTTCCTCGACCACGAACTGGTCGAGCTGGCCGCGCAGTGCCCGCCGGAGCTCAAGCTCGCCCAGGACGGCAAGGGCGTACTCAAGCAGGCCGCGCGCAGGGTCATCCCGTCCGACGTCATAGATCGGCCGAAGGGATACTTCCCCGTGCCCGCGCTCAAGTACTTGCACGGCCCCTATCTCGACCTGGTACGAAGCGCCCTGCACGCGCCTGCCGCGCGTGAGCGGGCGCTGTACCGGGACGAGTACGTCGACCGGCTCCTGGCAGACCCCAACTCCGACCTCACACCGCTGCGCGGCAACCGCCTCTGGCAACTCGGGCTGCTGGAGATGTGGCTGCAGGCGCACGACATCCCACCGGCATGAACCCGTCCCACAAAGTAGCTCGCTGCGCAGGCTCCGCTCACGCCTTCGCGGAGGCCGCGGCATGAGCGACGACCGGCTCCACCGCCGACGCATCGCCGGCGAACGGAGGCGGCCGTTGTGGACCCAGGCCTGGACCGATGCGCCCGATCACCTCGTCCGCGACATGCGGCGTGCCGTCTCCCTGGAGTGCGGCTGGGGCCGGCTCATCTTCGCCCAGACATTCGACAGCGACAAGGACATCCGCGAGCTGCTGCGCGCCGAAGCGGCCGGCCAGCGCGACATCGCGATGTACGTCAAAGACCCGCACGTGCTGGTAGCCAGCGCACCCGACGAGCTGTTCATCGACCCGAGTTACACCTACCGGCTCGAGCTGCACAGGTACCGGCCGCGGCGGGAGACCATTCCAGGCGTGGTCGTCCGGAAGATGGGTGACGCCCGCGACTCCCTTGAGATCAACCGGATCTACGCCGCCCGCGGCATGGTCACCGCCGATCCCTACCTGATGCTGGACAACCAGCGCACCCGCACGTTCACTTATCTGGTCGCCGAGGACCCTCGTAGCGGTGAGGTCATCGGCACCGTCACCGGAGTCGACCACGAACTCGCGTTCGGAGATCCCGAGGGCGGCGCCAGTCTGTGGTGCCTCGCGGTCGATCCGCAGTCTGCGGCGCCCGGCGTCGGCGAATCCCTGGTCCGCGTGCTGAGCGAGCGCTACATCGGCCGCGGTCGCGCGCACCTCGACCTGTCGGTCATGCACGACAACGCGCCGGCGATCCGGCTCTACAAGAAGCTCGGCTTCCGCCGGGTGCCCGTGTTCGCCGTCAAGCGCAAGAACGTCATCAACGAGCCACTGTTCGTTTCCGAGCCGGAGCCCGACGTCACCGAACTCAACCCGTACGCCCGGATCATCGCCGACGAAGCCAGAAGACGGGGCATCACGGTCGAGGTCCTGGACTCCGAATGGGGCGAGATGAGGCTGGTCCACGGCGGCCGGCGAGTCGTCACCCGAGAATCCCTCTCGGAGCTGACCACCGCGGTCGCCATGAGCCGGTGCGATGACAAGCGGGTGACCCGGCGCGTGCTGGAGGCCCGGGGCCTGCGCGTGCCCAGGGGCCGGCACGCGACGTTCGACGACGCCGATGCCGCCCTGCTCGACGAGGTCGGCGAGCTGGTCGTCAAGCCGGCGCGCGGCGAGCAGGGGCAGGGCATCACCGTCGGCGTCAGCGATGCCGAGCACCTGTCCGAGGCCATCGAGCA
>DATHUM010000107.1:0-8351 GCA_035462225.1 Jiangellaceae bacterium
CGGGCCCCGGTTCGCCCAGGCGTGGTACGGCAGCAGGGGGATGCCGGTGTCCTGCCGGCCCAGGGCGGGCCCGGCGCCGGAGTCGCGGTATGGCCAGCTGGCGTCGTCGGCCTTGACGAACGACCCCTGGACGACGACCCGCCCGCCCTGCATCGACGGCGGCTCGCGCGGGTCGACCTGGATGGCCTCAACATCGACGTCGCCGGGAAGGTCGGTCGATTCGGCGCAGAGCACGAGGGGGCCGTGCTCCACTGCGGCCGTCCCCCGAATCGCGTCGATGCGCGAGTCCGGAACCGTCCACCGCGGTTCGACCGGCAGCTCGAGTCGCACCGTGTCGCCCGGCACGAACCGGCGGCGTATCTGGACGGCCGGACCGGCGGCCGAACGGGGGTCGCCTCCTGGCTCGCGGACCGTTGCACCCGCCCTGGCCCACGGGGGAACGCGTAATGTCAAGGTGATCGGTGAGTCCGGCGCCTGTACCACCTCCACCGTCACGGTCCCGCGGTGCGGATACTCCGTGCGTACGGACAGCGCCACTGAGTGCCCGCTGTCGAGCGAGGTGGAGATCTCCGCGTCCGCGTACTGGTGGATCTGCACGCCGTCACGGTCCTTGGTGGCCAAATAGCCGCCGAGGCTGGCCAGCAACCGGGCCACGTTGGTGGGACAGCACGACACGTTGAACCAGACAGAGCGCGTGGTGCCGGTCGCCCGGGGATTGGGGGTGTGCGGATCCGGGACGGCGTCGCGGTCGCGCTGGTGCAGCGTATTGGCGTAGAAGAAGGCGCGGCCGTCCTCGGCCGGCGACGTGGCGACCACGTTGTACAGCGTCCGTTCGGCCAGGTCGGCGAACCGCGGGTCGCCGGTGGCGAGCAGCAGGCGCCAGCTCAGCATCACCGACGCCACGCCCGCACAGGTCTCGGAATAGGCGCGGTCCGGGGGAAGGGCGAAGTCGTCGCCGAACGCCTCCCCGGTGTGACGGGCCCCCATGCCGCCGGTGATGTAGGTGCGCCGCGCCACCGCTGCTTCCCACTGCCCGATAACCGCTTCCAGCAGCGCCTCGTCGCCCTTCTCGACAGCGACGTCGACGGCCCCCGCAGCCAGGTAGAGCGCCCGGACGGCATGACCGCGCAGCACCGTCGCCTCGCGTACCGGGATGTCGTCCTGGTAGTAGGCCCGCCCCAGTTCGATGTCGGCGAGCCGGCCGTGCCCGCGCCGGTCGACGAACTCGGCGGCCTGGTCGAGGTAGCGCTGCTCGCCCGTCTGCCGGGCCAGCTCGACGAGGGCCGTCTCGACTCCGGCGTGCCCGCAGATGCCGTCGTCACCGCCAGGCCCGAAGGTTCGGCAGACATGGTCGGCGGCCCGGACGGCGACGTCGAGCAGCCCGTCCCCGCCGGCTCGTGCGTGTGCGACGGCAGCGTGGAACAGGTGGCCGTAGCAGTAGAGCTCGTGTCCCCATTCCAGGTCGGTGTACCGTGCGCGCTGGCCCGGCCGCCCGAACGCGGTGTTGAGGTAACCGTCGGCGTCTTGCGCCCTGGCGATGAGCCCGACCAGCTCTGCCGCGGCGTCGTCCATGCCGTGCTCGCCGCGCGCGGATTCCCAGGCCATGGCCTCGAGGAGCTTGTAGACGTCCGAATCGGAGAACTCGCGGCCCCGGCGAGCGCCCGGCAGCTTTCCGTCGGCGGCGGCGCGGAGGTTGTCGACCCAGCCGACTCGCTCTGCCCAGGACAACGCGTGCGGCAGCGAGGCGGACCCGTTGATCCGTTGCCGCTGAGCCCAGAAACCGCCGGTGATGCGGACTTCGTCGAGGCTGAGAGGCCGCAGGCGACCCGAGCTCGGTACGACAGGCACGGTCATCCTTTCAACGCACCGGACATGAAGCCGCGGACGTAATGCCGCTGGAGGAACAGGAACAGGACCAGGCAGGGGATGGCCATCACCACGACGCCGGCCTGCGTCGCCCCGAAGTCGACTGCGCCCATGGTCTGTTGCCGCAGTGTTGCCATGGCGAGTGGCAGCGGGTAGCGCGAGCTCTCGTTGATCATGAAGAGTGGAGCGATGAAATCGTTCCAGGCGTAGAGGAACGCGAACAGGCCCACCGTGATCAAGCCCGGCCAGACCGAGCGCAGCATGATCCGCCACAACACGCCGAAGGTGTTGCAGCCGTCGACCAGCGCGGACTCCTCGATCTCGCGTGGCACGGCCTCGAAGGAGATGCGCATCATGAACATGGCGAAGGGCAACTGGTAGAGGGTCAGCACCAAGGCAAGTCCGACCAGCGAGTTGCGCAGGCCCACCTCGCCGAACATGACCCACAGCGGGACGAGCAGGGTGGCGTACGGCACCATCAAGATCGCGATGGTGAGCAGGAACAGCACGTCGCGGCCGGGAAAGCGGAACCGGCCGAAGGCATACCCGCCGAAGATCGACAGCCCCAGGGTGAACAGCACCGTCAGCACAGAGACGAACGTGCTGTTCCACAGGTACTGCGGTAGGCCGGCGTCGTAGTCGATCAGGGTGCGGTAGTTGCCCAGCCCGTAGCCCACCTGCTGAGCGGTGGCGCCATGCGGCGAGACCGAGGCCACCGTCGTCCAGACCAGTGGTACGAGGAACATGATGGCCAGTCCACCGGCGACCACGTAGAAGGAGACGCCGCCGAATACCCGTCCAGTGCTCATGTCGTCACTCCTCGACGTTCCGCCGGAGCAACCGGAACTGGGTGATGTTGATGACCAACAGGACGAGCAGGACGACGATCGAGATCGCAGCCGCCTTGCCCAGGTCGAACTGCCGGAACGCTTCGCGGTAGATGAGCATGACGATCGTGGTGGTCGAGTTGTCCGGGCCCCCGTTGGTGAGGATGAAGAACTGGTCGAACGCCAGCAGCGAGCCGGTGACTGAAATGATCAAGCAGAGTGCGATGGACGGCCGGAGCAGGGGCAACGTGACCCGCCAGAACGTCTGCCACTTGCTCGCACCGTCGACCCTGGCGGCCTCGTAGACCTCCATCGGTATCGACTGCAGGCCTACCAGCAGGATCAACATGAAGAAGCCGGCGAACTTCCACACGATGAGCGCGACGGTCGAGGCGAGCGCCATGTTCGGGGTGCCGATCCAGCGGATCGGTTCGTCGATCAGCCCGAGCGATTGCAGGATCGGGTCGATCGGTCCGATGGACGGGCTGTAGAAGCCCCAGAACAGCAGGGACGCAGACGCCAGACCAAGTGCGACGGGCAGGAAATAGGCGGTCCGGAGCAGGCCGACACCGGGCCGCTTCTCCTGGACGAGCAGCGCCATGGCCATCGCGAAGATCATCAAAGCGGCGACGACGATGACCGTGTACTTGAGGGTGAAGCCGACGGCCGGCCAGAACAGCCGGTCGTCGGCCATTCCCTCGTAGTTGTCGGGAAAGTTGGTGCCCTGATTGCCCTGCAGCAGCGGCCAATCGCTTGCCGACATCTGGCCGACGAGCAGCAGCGGCACGACGAAGAAGGCGAGCACGAACACGGCGGCCGGCGACGCGTACAGCGCCCCTTTGGCGGCGCGTGTGCGGTACCACGGCCGCCTGGCTCGCCCTCCGCGCTGATCATGCAAAAGCGGGGTGACACGCCGGCGTGTCCGGTCGTCCCGCTCGTCAGCACGAACGCTCGAAACGAACTCTGTCGGCGTGTCGCCCCGCTTTTGCATGATCAGCGCAGTCCTCGGGCTCTACTGCTGGAGCGATGCGTTGATCGCGTCGTTGTCCGCGTCGAGCGTCGAGCCGTCCCCGAACACGTAGTTGCGGATCAGCGGCAGCCAGGGACCCTGCGGGTCGTTGAACGTCTGGCCGAAGTTGAGCGCGTACGGGGTGCGCCCGACGCCCGCCACCTCGTTGATCGTGACCAGTCGCTCGTCCTGCTCGGAGTACTGGTTGGACGCCAGGTCGGTCCGCGCGACGACGTCGTTGTTCGCGGCGAGGACCTCGACCTGCGCCTCATCGGACAACGTCCAGGCGATGAAGTTCCAAGCCTGGTCGGGAATCTGGCTGTTGGCCGAGATACCGATGCTGTCGCCGCCGACGAAGGTGGACTCGCCGCCGTCGATGCCGCGGATGGGCGCCACCCCGGTCTCGAACGAGTCGGGCATCAGTCCGAGTTGGGTCGAAGGCATCGGCATGATCCCGATGTTGCCCTCGGGGAAGAATCCGACCCAGGTAGGGCCGGCTTCGTCCTGGGTGCCGGGTGCGGTGATGTCGTCCTCGAACAGGCCCTTCCATACGTCGTACACCGCCTGCGCCTCTGGCGCGTTGAGCAGCGATTCGGTGCCGTCCTCGTTCATCACCTCGTGGCCGTCGGCCCAGATGCTGGGCCACCAGGTGAACACCAGGCAGCCGCCGCAGTTGCCGCCGAAGAAGGTGCCGTGGATGTCGTCGCCGAGGGCGTCGATGGCGCGGGCGTGCTCGGCGAACTCCTCGAGGGTCTGCGGCGGTTGCTCCGGATCGAGGCCGGCCTGCTCGTAGAGGTCCTTGTTGTAGAAGAGGACGGACAGGTCCATGGTGTGCGGGACGGTGTGCTGGCGGCCGTCCACCGTGCCGACGTCGATGTGTGACGGCGCGATGCTGTCGGCGAACGGCAGCGCGGCGATCCGGTCGGTGATGTCGAGGTACGCACCTACCGTGGTGAACTGCGGGACGAACACGACGTCGAGGCTCAGCACGTCCGGCAGTTCGCCGGCGCCGGCGGCGGTGCCGACCCGGGGCAGGTAGTCGTCTGTGGGGATCACGGTCAGCTCGACCTGGTTCTCGTGCGACTCGTTGTAGGCGTCGACGAGCAGCTGGGACTGGGTTTCGGTGGCGGCGCGAGTCCACATGGTGATTGTCGAACCGTCGTCGACGCCCATGGCCAGGGCGTCGTCGCCGTCGCCCTCGGGGGATTCGGTCTCGCCTTCCCCTGCGGGTTCGGCGTCGGGTTCGGTGTCGTCGCCGTCATCGCCACCGCAGGCGGCGAGGACAAGTGCGAGACCCGCGGCGGCCGCCGCGATCGCGCGACTGTGGCGGCGCCGAGAGCGGGGTAGGAGTCTGGTGCTCACGTCGGTCTCCTCACGTCCTTGTGATTGTTGTTAGCGTTAACAGTGGAGTTACCGGTCGTTGTGGTCGTGCCGTTCGCGCCCAACCCGAGTCGCTGCGGTCCGCCTTGTCCAGCGAACCGAAACAGCCCGAAAAGGTTTTCGGAGTCAACCTAGGACTGTGAGTCGTATCACGTCAAGAGTTCGCAACTGAACCGTGACATGTGGCATGGCACTGTGAGAAACGCTTTCCCCGAGGTGTTTCGGTGAGTGTAGAGTCGAGTCGGTTCAGGAACGACGAAGGGTGGGTAGGTGGCCAAGCGTGACTCCGGCACACCGGCACGGCCGCGGACCGCGACGTTGACCGATGTCGCGCGGTTGGCCGGGGTGTCGGTGGCGACCGCGTCGAAGGCATTGAACGGTCGCGACCACGTGCATCCGGAAACGCGCCGGAGGGTGTTCGATGCCGCCGAGCAGCTGTCGTTTACGCCGAACACCCTGGCTCGAGGCCTACTGGCCGGCCGGACCGGAACGGTCGGGCTGCTGACAAGCGACCTCGAAGGCAGGTTCAGCATCCCGATCCTGATGGGGGCGGAGGACGCGTTCGGCGCCGGACAGGTGAATGTCTTCCTGTGCGACGCGAGAGACGACACCATCCGCGAGCGGCATCACGTCCAGGCGCTGCTGAATCGCAGGGTGGACGGACTGATCGTGGTCGGAAGCCGCACCGACCCGCGACCGTCGCTCGGCCGGAACCTGCCGGTGCCGGTGGTCTACGCCTACGCTCCGTCCGACGACCCGGAGGAACTGTCGATCATCTGCGACAACGTCACTGCTGGACGGCAGGCCATCGAGCATCTGATCGCCACCGGGCGAACGCGGATCGCGCACATCTCCGGTGACGTGGCGTACGCGGCCGCCCGCGACCGTGCGGAGGGCGTGCGGGCCGCCCTGGCCGACGCCGGGCTTTCGCTCGTCGGCGACGTGCAGTACGGCTCCTGGTCCGAAGGCTGGGGACGGGCCGCGACCGGCCTGCTGCTCGATCGGCATCCCGATATCGATGCGATCTTCTGCGGCAGCGACCAGGTGGCGCGCGGGGTGATGGACAGCGTGCGGGAGCGCGGCCGCCGGATTCCCGAAGACGTCGCCGTCATGGGCTTCGACAACTGGGAGGTGCTGGCCGCCGACGCACGACCATCGCTGACCAGTGTCGACATGAACCTCGAGGAGGTCGGCAGGGCTGCAGCGCGCGCGCTGTTCGCAGCGCTCGACGGCTCGCCCCGCTCGGGCGTCGAGTCGCTGCCGTGCCGGCTGGTCATCCGCGGCTCCACGGTCTCGCTCAGCTGACGCCGGGCGGGGTTAAATGCCCTGCGCGAGTCGGTAGTACGCCTGGTTCCAGCGAATCTCGTTGGCCAGCTGCCGGCGAGTCGTGGACCCGTCGATCAGCAGCAGTTCGGTGCGGGCCATCTCAGCGAAGTCGGTGAGTTCTTCGGCACCCACAGCGAGCGACAGGACAGTGTGATGAGGCCCGCCGGCGGTGAGCCAGGACTCGGCGGCGGTCCGGAAGTCAGGGCGTGCCCGCCAGACCGCCCGGGCCACCGGCAGGCGCGGGAGCGGTTCGTCCGGCGGAACCACGTCGACCTCGTTTGCGACGAGGCGGAACCGGTCACCGAGGTCGGCCAAGCCGAGCACGACGGCCGGGCCGGGTGCTGCGTCGAAGACCAGCCGTACCGGGTCCTCGCGCCCGCCGATGGACAGCGGGTGGATCTGGCAGGACGGCCGGTCCGCCGCGATCGTCGGGCAGACCTCGAGCATGTGCGCGCCGAGGATCTTCTCCTGGCCGGGCACGAGGTGGTACGTGTAGTCCTCCATGAAGGACGTGCCGCCCGGTAAGCCGTGGGCCATCGCCTTGACCGCGCGAACCAGAACGGCGGTCTTCCAGTCGCCCTCCGCCCCGAATCCATAACCGTCGGCCATCAGCCGCTGCACGGCGATTCCCGGCAGTTGGCGTAGCCCACCCAGATCCTCGAAGTTCGTGGTGAAGGCTCCGTACCCGCCCTCGCCCAGGAACGTTCGCAGTGCGGCTTCGATCCGGGCGGCGTAGCGCAGCGACTCATGCCGTTCGCCGCCGGATCGCAACTGCTCAGCCACGTCGTAGGCGTCCTGGTACTCCGCGACGAGCGCGTCCACTTCCGCGTCCGGTACCGCTGCCACTGCGGCGACCAGGTCGTTGACGCCGTACGTGTTGACCGACACGCCGAACCGGCGCTCGGCCTCGACCTTGTCGCCCTCGGTGACGGCCACGTTTCGCATGTTGTCGCCGAATCGGACGAGACGCAGGGCACGCAGTTCGGCCCAGCCGCGGGCCGCCCGGCACCAGGCCGCGATCCGGGCGGCCACGGACGGGTCGGTGACGTGCCCGGCCACCGTCTTTCGCGGCACCCCGAGCCGGGTCTGGATGTAGGCGAACTCACGATCGCCGTGCGCTGCCTGGTTGAGGTTCATGAAGTCCATGTCGATCTCGGACCACGGCAGCGCCGCATTGGCCTGGGTGTGCAGGTGCAGCAACGGCTTGTCGAGCACCCGAAGCCCAGTGATCCACATCTTCGCCGGCGAGAATGTGTGCATCCAGGCGATGATCCCGATACATGAATCGCTCGCGTTCGCCTCGAGGAAGACCCGGCGGATGGCCTCGGCATCGGTCAGCACCGGCTTCCACACCACTGGCACTGCGAGCTCGTCGCTCTTGTCCAGCTCAGCGGCGATCTGCCGGGATTGGTCGGCTACCTGCTGCAGAGTCTCGTCGCCGTACAGGCCCTGGCTGCCGGTAAGAAACCAGATCTCGGCCGAGGTACGTTCCTCAGCCGAGGCCGCCACATGTTGCGGGTTGTCCATCTCAGCGACTCCTCTGCCCGTAGACGTTCTGGTAACGGTCGTACAGCCGGTCGATATCGGCCTTGTCGATGGGTATCGGTTCCCCTAGCTGGCGGGCAATGTGCACAGTGCGGGCAACGTCTTCGCACATCACGGCCGCCTTCACAGCGGCCCGCGCGTCCTTGCCGATCGTGAAGACTCCGTGGTTGCGCATCAGCACGGCCGGCGAGCGGCTGTCGGCGAGCGTCGCGACGATGCCACGCCCGATCGAGTCGTCGCCGATGATCGCGAACGGCCCGACCGGGATCTCGCCGCCGAACTCGTCGGCCATCGCGGTCAGCACGCACGGGATCGGCTCGCCTCGCGCGGCCCACGCGGTGGCGTAGGTCGAGTGGGTGTGCACGACCCCGCCGACGTCGGGACGGTGCCGGTAGACG
>DATHUM010000108.1:0-6002 GCA_035462225.1 Jiangellaceae bacterium
TTGCCGAGCCGCTGGCTGGCGAAGCGCTGGAGCTCCATCGGGTCGCGCGGCGGCGGCACGTCGTCGATGAGCGCGTTCGCGGCGTCGATGCGGAACTTCGGCTTCGACGTCCGAGCCGGCGGCCCGCGCCGCAGCCAGGCGAGCTCCTTGCGCAGCAAATTGGCCCGCCGCGCCTCGGTCGCCGCCGCGATCCGTTCCCGTTCGGCGCGGGCGAGAACGAACTCCGAGTAGCCACCCTCGTAACTGCGGATGTCACCGTCGACGACTTCCCACAACGTGTCGCACACCGCATCGAGAAGCCAGCGGTCGTGCGACACCAGCACGATCGTCCGGCCGGACGAGCGCAGATGCCGAGCCAGCCAGTCGATGGCCTCGACGTCGAGGTGGTTGGTCGGTTCGTCGAGGAGGAGCAGGTCGTCATCGCCGATGAGAAGTCGAGCCAGCGATATGCGACGCCGTTCACCGCCGGAGAGCCGACCTATGGTCCCATCGAGCGGCACTGCCGCGAGCAGGTTCGCCAGCACAGCGCGGATGCGCGGGTCACCGGCCCACTCGTGCTCGGCGCGAGACCCCAGTACGACCGCGCGCACAGTCCGCTCCGCCGGAAGATCGTCCACCTGCGAGAGGCGGCCCACCCGCAAGCCACCGGTATGGGTGACGCGCCCGGTGCCGACGGGCTGGCGACGGGCGAGCACGTTGATGAGAGTCGTCTTACCCGACCCGTTGCGCCCCACGACGCCGATCCGATCACCTTGGGCGATGCCCAACGAGACGTCATCAAGGATCTGACGGGTTCCCAGAGCCAGCCCCACCGACTCGAGGTTCACCAGATTGACCGCCATGACGCGGCAAGTTTGTCACAGCCGGCGGATCACACGAGCCGAGCGCCCGGAGCCGGGCCGGTGACCACCCACGCGTCCGCACACACCTCCGATGCCGCCAGGCCGGCGGCCAGGTCCTCGGCGTGTTCGTTGTCACGCCCGAGGAAGACACACGTCGGCCCGGACCCGGACACGATGCCCGCAACGGCGCCGAAGTCCATGCCCGTATCGAGCGTGGTCTGCAATGACGGCAGCAACGAGCAGGCCGCCTCCTGCAGGTCGTTGTGCATGCTGGCGCCCAACGCGACCGCATCCCCGGACCGCAGCGCGGCCAGGACATCGTGCCCGACGACGGGTCGTCCTACGGTTTCGCCGGCCCGAAGGCGGTCGAGTTCGGCGTACACCTCGGGCGTCGACAGCCCTTCCCTCGCCATCGCTACCACCCATTGGAACGTTCCGCCGACCATGACAGCGGTCAGCTGCTCGCCGCGGCCGGTACCGAGCGACGTGCCACCGGCCAGCGCAAACGGCACGTCGCTGCCCAGCCGAGCGGCCAGCATCGCCAACTCGCCGCGGCCGAGTCCGAGATCCCACAGCGCGTCGCAGGCCACCAGGGTGGCCGCTGCATCCGCACTGCCGCCGGCAAGCCCACCTGCCACCGGGATGCGCTTGCGCACGTCGAGTTGCACTCCAGTGCGCACTCCTGCGTACTCGGCGAGAACCGCCGCCGCCCTGGACGCGAGATTGTTGTCGTCCACCGGCACCCGATCCGAGTGCAGGCCACGCACCGCCACCGATATCTTCTCTGCCGGGTAGGCCGCCACCTCGTCGTAGAGGTCGACCGCGTGGAATACGGTCGCCAGCTCGTGGTGGCCGTCAGCGCGCAGCGGACCAACCGACAGGACCAGATTGATCTTCGCCGGTGCTCGTGCCAGGACCTGTGCTCCTTCAACGTCCATACGGGCAGGACGCTATCGCGATCTGTCCGGACAGTGGTCCATGTCGCGTCCAATGCATGATGGTCGGGTGAAGGCGGTCGCGAGAATTCTCGTCGTGTTGATGTCGCTCGGCGCGTTCGGCTGCTCAGCAGGCGGCGATCCGCAGGGTGCTCCCCGCACGACTGCTACGCCGTCCGCCGCCACCGCGACGCCCACCGCGCCGCCAACCGCCACGACTCCGCCGGCGGCCGTCCCGACGACACCGACACCGACTTCCGACCCACCGCACCCGGTCTCCTTACCGGCGCTGATGGCCACGGATTTCGACGGCGGGGATCTCCAGGTCGGGCAGGTCCTGGACCAGAACAGCGACTACACCCGCTACGCCGTCACGTACGCCAGCGGTGAGCTGATTATCTCCGGGATCATGAACGTACCGGCCGGCGACGGACCTTTCCCGGTGCTCATCCTGGCGCACGGCTACATCGACCCGGACGTCTACACGACCGGCCGGGGGCTCGCGCGCGAGCAGGACTACCTGGCGCGGGCCGGCTATGTCGTGCTGCACACGGACTACCGCAACCATGCGGGCTCCGACGATGACCCCGACAACGACCTGCGCCTGCGGCTCGGCTACGCAGAAGACGTCATCAACGCCGTCCTCGCCGTCCGGTATTCCGACCTGCCGTACCTCGACGCAGACCGCGTCGGCCTGTTGGGACGTTCGATGGGTGGCGGAGTGACGTACGACGTGCTCGTGACGGCGCCTGGACTCGTCGATGCCGCGGTCGTCTACGCGCCGGTGAGTTCGGATGCGTCCGACAACTTCGACAGGTGGCAGCGGGACGGACCGGAGGGCGCGGAGATCATCCAGGCCTACGGTGAGCCGTCGGACGAGCCGGAGTTCTGGCGCCAGCGCTCGGCCAGGACGTTCTTCGACCGGATCACCGAGCCGATACTCATCCATCACGGCACCGCGGACGACACCTGCCCGCTCGAGTGGTCGTACGAAACCCTGGACGCGCTCGAGGCGGCGGGAGTCGACGCCGAACTCATCGAGTGGGAAGGCGAGCCGCACGCTTTCGAGGCGGCATGGGGTGAGTCGATCGAACGAACGGCGGAGTTCTTCCAAGCCCACCTCGACGGGTGAGTTCGCCGGCGGGCAGTGCATCGGCGGCGGCGCCGGTGCGGCCGGCGGTCTCCCGGGCCGTTCGTGACCGGATCGTTCCGGCATAGGACTCGATGATGTCTTCCCATTCGCCCGTTCCGGCGGCAAAATGGCCATCATGAGCCGAGCACTCGTCGTCATCGATGTCCAGAAGTCGTTCCAGCAGCGCCCGAACTGGGCAGCCGTCTCCGACCCCGCCATCGTCAAGCAGGTCGACCGGCTCGTATCGGCGGCCCGGGAGGCCGGCGACCTGGTGATCTGGATCCTGCACTCCGAACCCGAGACCGGCAATGTGTTCGACCCGGCGCTCGGCCACGTGCAGCTGATGGACGGGCTCGTGCCGCTCGACAGCGAGCCGATCATCACCAAGACCTCGATCAATGCCTTCACCACCACGAACCTTCAGCAGACGCTCACGTCCCTCGGTATTCGCGAGCTCGTGATCTGCGGAATCCAGACCGAGCAGTGCTGCGAAACGACCACGCGACTGGCATCCGATCTCGGCTATGACGTGACTTTCGTGACCGATGCGACCGCGACGTTCCCGATCGCCCACCGCGACGCACCGGCCAACCGGACGCTTGAAGAGCTGCTGGCAGATCCGTCGACTCTGTCCACTGACGAGATCATCCGTCGCACGGAGTACGCAATCGCCGGCCGGTTCGCGACCATCCGCAGCGTGGACGAGCTCGTGAACAGCTGACCAGATCGTGCCGCGCGTCGCATTCCTGCTCGTCCCGCAGCTGCACCTGCTGGATCTCGCTGGTCCGGCCCAGGCGTTCTGGACGGCAGCCGACCTCGGCTATAGCTACGACCTGTCGTACATCAGCGAGTCGCGCACCGTTCCCACCGCGCAGGGCGTATCGATCCATGCGTCGACGTCCTGGCCCGAGCTGTCGATCGACGATCTCGTGATCGTCCCCGGCTGGCGGGCCGGTCACCGGCCGCGTCCATCGATCGGTCCGGACAACCGCCGGCGACTCGCGGGTCACCACGCGGCCGGCGGCACGGTGGCGAGCGTATGCTCCGGGGCGTTCGCGCTGGGTTCGGTGGGGCTGCTGGACGGCCGCCAGTGCACCACTCATCATGACTTGCAGGACGAACTGGCCGCGTTGTACCCGCGGGCCGCCGTGCGGCGAGACGTCCTGTACACGACCGATGACCGCGTCGTCACGTCGGCCGGCATCGCCTCGGGCATCGACCTGGCGCTGCACTTGATCGCGATGCGGCACGGCGCCGCCGCGGCGGCGAAGGTGGCGCGTGAGATGGTCGTGTACGCGCGGCGGAACGGCGACGAGCCACAGGCCAGCGCCATGCTGCGGTACCGGTCACACCTCAGCGAAACGGTGCACCACGTCCAAAATCTCATCGACGCCGGGTTCACCGATCCGCTTCGGTTGGCCGACCTCGCAGTGGCGGTGCAAGTAAGCGAGCGAACCCTCACCCGGATGTTCACGACCGCGACCGGCTTGACTCCGCTGAGGTACCAGCAGGAGTTGCGCGTCGAGCGGGCCGAGCACCTGATCGGGCACGGCGACACGGTGGAGGCGGCCGCCCGGGCAGTCGGCTTCTCAGATGCCCGAATGCTGCGGAGACTCCGTGCCCGCACCCACGCGCTGACCGCCTGACAAGCGGGAACCCGTCAGCCCCGCCGCCGCGACAGGCCGACGCCCACGAGGCAGACCAAGCCACCGGCGATCGCCAACGGAGGCGGCATCTCACCGAGAAGTGCCCACGCCAGCGCTATCGTCAGCGGCGGCGCCAGGTAGGTCGTCACACCGAGCCGGCCGGCGTCCATCCTCGCCAGCGCGAAGGCCCAGGTGCTGAAGGCCACCGCCGTCGGCACCACGCCGAGATAGACGACGCCGGCGATCGAGCCGGCCGTCGCCTCCGCCGAGTTCGCAACCAGGCCTGGCGCAAATGGCAAGCAGGCCACGGCGCCGACCGTGCACGCGAGCCAGGTCACTTGCAGCGCCGGCAGCCGCCGCACGACCGGCTTCTGGGCGACAACGCCTATCGCATAGGTCGTAGCGGCGACCAGCGCCAGCAGCGCTCCCAGCGGGTCGGCGCCTCCTGCCGTGCGGGTTGCGATGCCGATCAGCAACGCACCGGCGAGCGCGACGGCGGCTCCGACCATCAGCCAGCGCGGAAAGCCTTCACCGAGCAGCCACCCGGCCAGCACGGCGATGAGGATCGGCCCCACGTTCACGAGCATCGCGGTCGTCCCGGCGTCGATTCGCTGCTCGGCGGCGTTGAGCGCGACGTTGTAGACGGCGAACCACGCGACCCCGCACAGCAAAAGCAGGCCCCATTCCCGGCGCGTGGGACGGACCCACTTGCGCCGCGCTCGCACCATGAGACCGAGCACGGCAACGCCGATGAGCAACCGGCCCAGCGACAGCGCTCCGGGGTCGTAGGTCTCGCCCACCCAGCGGATCACCACGAACGCCGACGACCACGCCACGACGGTTACCAGAACGGCGCCGAGCGCGGTCCAGTCGCGTACCTGGCCGGACGGCGGAATGAGAATCTGCTGCCGGGTCACCAGGTGAGGCTATGCGGCGGACGTTTCGGTTCCCGCCGAAACTTGGCTCCCGGAGAGCACCACACCGAGGTGTGCTGCAAGCGCGTCCCTGCCGACGTCGGTCAACCGCAGCGCGCGCTGCCCTTGGGCCCGCCGCACGACCCAGCCCGACTCCAGGGCGTGGCGGCAGATCGCCGCGCCGAGCGCGCCCGCGAGATGATGCCGTCGCTCGGTGAAGTCCAGGCAGGGCGTGGCGAAGTTCCGCCGCGCGGCGTGCACCGCCGCGACGTCGATGCCCAGGATCGCCATGTGCTCGGTCCCGCGATCGGTGAGGACGTACCCGTCGCCGCCGGCAGCCAGGTGGCCCGCGCTTACGAGCGCGTCGTGTACCGACACCCCTACCCGTCCGGCCAGGTGGTCGTAGCACGTCCTCGCGAAGACCATCGCGGCATCGGTGCTCGACTGCCGTAGCGAGCGCACCGGCCTGGGCGGGCTGACGGCGGCGAGCGCCTCGATCGCGCTCGTCACCTCGGAGGACGCCAGCCGGTAGT
>DATHUM010000109.1:0-8015 GCA_035462225.1 Jiangellaceae bacterium
TCCGGCCCGCAGTGGGGGCAGGGCAGGTACGACATGTTCTCGATGACGCCGGCGACCTGCTGATGGGTCTGCAGGGCGATCGAACCGGCCCGCTCGGCGACCTCGGCGGCCGCGAGCTGCGGCGTGGTCACGACCACCACCTCCGCGCTCGGCAACAGCGGGGCCAGCGAGATGGCGACATCACCTGTGCCAGGCGGCAGGTCGAGCAGGAGTACGTCCAGATCACCCCAGTACACGTCGGACAGGAACTGCTGCAGCGCCCGGTGCAGCATCGGCCCGCGCCAGGCTACGGGTGCGTCACGGTCCGGCTTGAACATCTCGGTCGAGATGACCTTCACGCCGTGTGCGGGGACCGGCATGATCATGCGCTCGACGATCGTAGGGTGGCTGCCATCGATACCGAGCATGCGCGGCGCGGAGTGTCCGTAGATATCGGCGTCGAGCAGTCCTACGCGGACTCCTTCCTGCGCCATCGCGGCAGCCAGATTGGCTGTGACCGACGACTTGCCGACCCCGCCCTTGCCGGACGCCACCGCGAAGACCCGGGTCAACGACCCTGGCTGGGCGAAGGGGATCTCGCGTTCGGGCTGGCCGCCGCGGAGTTTCTGCTTCAGCTCGCCGCGCTGCGCGTCCGACATGACGTCCAGTACGACGTCGACCGAGCTCACCCCGCCCAGTCCGGACACCGCAGCAGTGACGTCGCGGGTGATGGTGTCCCTTAGCGGGCACCCGGCGACGGTCAGGTACACCTCGACGCGGACCCGGCCGGACTCGTCGATGTCGATGGCCTTCACCATGTCGAGTTCGGTGATCGGCCGGCGGATCTCGGGATCGTTGACTGTGGCCAGCGCGGCCATGACCTGATCTGTCGTCGGGACGGAACTCATACTCACGATGCTACGTGTTGGGCGTGGTCGGGCTACGATCGCATCGCGATGCAGACCCGGCCGAGCACCGACGAGCGGATCACACCTGAGCAGCTGGAGGTGTGGCGGATGTTCCTGCGCGTGCACGCCCGGTTGATCAGGCGGCTCGAGGACGACTTGCAGAGCAAGCACAACCTGCCGCTGGCCTGGTACGACGTCCTCGTCCGGCTGGTCGAGGCCGATGGGCATCGGCTGCGCATGAGCGAGCTGGCCGACCGGGTGATGCTCTCACCCAGCGGGCTGACCCGGCTCGTCGACCGGTTGGTCGCGGAGGGCCTCGTGCGGCGCGAACATGCCGAGCAGGACGGCCGCGGCTTCTACGCGGTGCTCACGGACCAGGGTTACGAGCGGCTCCGCGAGGCGTCCGGTACCCACCTGCGCGGCATCCGCGAGCACGTAATGTCCCGCTACACCGACGACGATCTGCGCGCTTTGGCCGCCTACCTCAGCCGCCTCGACCGCTGATGTTCGATCACGTTCGGCATGCGGCGCGACTTACCTACAGGCACGCATGCATGTAGATCCGCCGACAACTCTGGTGGGCGGCCCACCAACGACCGAGCCGCGGCGCCGGCCGGGCCTCAGGACAACAACGGATTCCAGGCCCCTGTGAAAACCGACAGGCCGACGGCGGCGACGGTGACTACAGCCGAAGCCGCCACCAGCGCCGCGTCCCCACCGTCGAACCGCTGCTCGCGGGCCGCGGTGCGGGCCTGGCCGCTGTCGAACCCGCGCGCCTCCATGGCCGCCGCGAGCCGGGTCGCCCGTCGCATTGCGCCGACCAGCAGCGCGAAGACCTTGCCGGCGAACAGGCGGACCCCGCGCACCGGGTTGGCCCCTGCGGCCAGGCCACGCGCCCGGCGAGCGCGCCCCAACGTCTGCCAGTCCGCGGCCAGCAGCGGCGCGAGCCGTAGCCCGGCCAGCGCCCCGTAGGCGAATCTCGCCGGCACCCGTAGCCGCTGGGCCAGCGCGTCGGCCAGGTCGACCGGATCGATCGTCAGGATCGCCAGGACGCCCGGCAGCGCGATGGCCGCGACCCGCAACCCGGCCGCTGCGCCGGCACCGAGGCTCTCGGTGGTGAGCAGCAAAGGTCCAAACTCCAACAGCGTCTCCCCGCCCTTGCGGCCGGTGAACACCGCGTTGCCCAAGCTCAGAGTCACGACGGCAAGCGCGAGTGGCCACGCTCGTCGGGCCAGCGCACGCCACGTGACGCCGCACAGCGGGACGCAGAACAGCGTCGACGCCAATACCACCGCGGGGGCTACCGGGTCGATGCTGGCCAGTAACGCCAGCCCGGGTAGCAGCGCCGCGGCGATCTTCGCCAGCGGACTGCGCCGGGCGATCGGCGCCGCCGCATCGGACACCGCGGGCACGGCGAGCACGCTCACGACAGCCGCCCCTCGTCCGCGATCACGCGGCGATCCGCAATGGCATCGACGAACCGCTCGTCGTGCGTGACGACGAGCAGTGCGGAGCCGCCGTCGCGCAGGTCGGCACACAGCTCGACCAGTTCCGCCCACGTTCGCGCGTCTTGCCCGAAGGTGGGTTCGTCCAGCACGACTACGTCCGGCGTGGTCGTCAGCGCGGTGGCGACCGACAGCCGGCGTTTCTCGCCGCCGGAGAGGGTGAACGGGTTCGCTGCGGACAACCGATCCAGCCCCAGTCGCTGGAGCAGCTCGTCACGACGGCGTTCCGCCGTCTCGGCCGGCACACCGGCCTGCCTCGGAGCGATCATCAACTCGGCGTCGACGCGGGAGGTGAGGAACTGGTGCTCGGGATCCTGGAATACCACGCCGATGCGCCGGCACAACTCGCGTGCGCGCCACCGGTGGAGCGGCCGGGACGGATCGGCGCGCAACGTCGCCGCCCCGGACGACGGCGCGAGCAGCCCGGCCAGCAGCAGCGCCAAGGTGGACTTCCCGCTGCCGTTGGGCCCGGTCACGGCCACTGCCTCGCCGCGGTGCAGTGTGATGTCCGCGTCCTCCAACGCCGGAGCAGCACCGGCGGCGTACCGCGCGCTCAGCCCTCGGCCGTCAAGCACAGCCGGCCCCGAACCAGGTCCGCGGCGTGGCGTCGGTGGCGAGGGGCCCCACGGCGCGGGAACCCAGACGCCGGCCTTGGCCAGATCGGCACCCCGGCGGCCGAAGACAGCGTCCGGCGATCCGTCGTCGATGATCCCGCCGCCCGGCTCGAGCACCGCCACGCGCTCGATAAGCGGGAGGGCGGCTTGGACGTGGTGCTCGACCATCAGCAGCGTCGATCCGGCCCCGGCGAGCACTCGGTCGACGGCTTCCAGCACGGTGGTCGTACCGAGCGGGTCGAGGTTGGCCGTGGGTTCGTCCAGGATCAGCAAAGACGGGCCGCGAACGACAGTGCCGGCCAAGGCCAGACGCTGCTGCTCTCCGCCCGAGAGCGCCGCCGTCGAGCGGTCGCCGCTGTACGGAAACCCGACGAGATCGAGGGCGGCGTCCACCCGCGGCCAGATCTCGGCGGTCGGCACGCCGGCATTCTCGAGGCCGAAGGCGACGTCGTCGCCGGCCCGGGCCATCATCAGGGCCGACTCGGGATCCTGGAACAGCATCCCTACCAGGCTGCGATCGGAACCCGCAGGTCGCCCGCCCACGATAATCTCACCCTCAACCTCGGCGGCGGCCTCCGGATCGAGCAGCCCGGCGATTCCGTGTAGCAGGGTCGACTTGCCGCCGCCGGACGGGCCGACGAGCAGCACTCGCTCGCCCGGCTCGATCCGGAAATCGACGCCACGGCAGGCCCATGCTCGGCGTCCGGCGTACCGCCAGCCCCAGCCCCGGACCTCGATCGGTGCACGCGGCGCGACCGGCCAGGCGAGCCGGGCCCAGCCCTCATGACCGGTGGGCCGAACGCGCGGCGCCCTGACTTCGGGTCCAACCACGGCCGTCAGATCTCGGCTTGCGCGCGGCCGGAGGCGAAGGACGCCAGCACACCGGTACCGGCCAGCGAGCGCACCAGTAGCCAGCCGAGGCCGCCGGCGACCACGATGCCGGTCGCGATCGCGGAGCCGATGTACGCGGCCTTCCACGGGGTATCGAACGCTGGGTAGTACACGATCGTCTCGTAGACGCCCATGGCGACACCCGCGCCGCCACCGGCCAGCACGGCAGCGCCGAGCCCCCAGCGCCGGTAGGCCAGGGCAGCGAACACGAGTTCGGCGCCGAGTCCCTGCCACACGCCGGACATGAACACCGAAAGTCCCCATGCGGAGCCGAAGAACATCGATACGGTCGCCGCCAGCAGTTCGGTGTAGAAGGCGGCACCAGGCTTGCGGACGACCAGCGCGCCCACCACGGCGGGCAGCAGCCAGACGCCGGCAAGCAGCGGGGTCGCGGGCGTGGCCGACAGCGGTGCGCTGATGGTCGGCCAGACGAAGTTGTTCCATGCGGCGAACAGAACACCGAATGCCACGCCGAGCACGGATGCGACCACGATGTCGACTGTGCGCCAACGGCGCGGCGGGCGGGCCGGTCGAGTCGAATCGACACTGGTGGGATTACTCAACGGTGTTCCTCCTCGGTCGGGAAGTGGAACGACCGGGGTCAGGGCGTGCCGGATCGAGATAAGGCAGGTACACCACTGGTGAGAGACACGTCGACTCCCTTCGCCGGAATTACCCGGATCAGGTTCGAGGG
Organism: Jiangellaceae bacterium; assembly: GCA_035462225.1. Classification (GTDB taxonomy): domain Bacteria; phylum Actinomycetota; class Actinomycetes; order Jiangellales; family Jiangellaceae; genus JASLBX01. The sequence continues at coordinate 4,592 of DATHUM010000109.1, forward strand.
TCTGCGGGTCAGGCCCGCACTCTCAGCGCTCTAGCGCTCCCCTGTCGTGCAAATTGCGCCTCCATGGTACAGCGAATCCGGCCGCGCGGCCGGCGGGGCCCACGGGGCCGATGCGCACTCCCGACCGTACCCGGGGGTAATATTCGCGCTGCGGCCGCCGGGACCGTCCTGAGCGCCCTGACCAGCTGAGGTGTCGCACCGATAATGCCGTCCGATCTCCGCCGTGCCGTCGCGGCGTCCGCGCTGCTGGCCGGTGTGACTGCGACCGCCGCGTGCGGCATCGTTGCCGGTGAGGACGACACAGCGCCGCTCGCCGACATCGCAACGGAACGGGTCAGCGCCGAGAACGGTCTGGACAAGATGCCACCCGCGGATGCGTTGGACATGGTCGTGCAGGAGTTGCAGGACGAGGGTTCGTTCCACGTCAGCGGGCAGGTCAGCGGGGGCGCCCTGGACATCACGTATCTGTTCGGCCAGGGCGCGATCGGCAGCTTCGGCGACGCCGGAGGCGAAGGCAGCCCGGTCGAGATCGTCGCTGCCGATGGGCGGATCTACGTCGCCGGTGATGAGGCTTTCCTGATCGAGACGGTCGGCGAGGACGCCGCCAAGACCATCGGCGGTAAGTGGCTGTTGCTCGCCGACGGCTCCGCGACCGACTTCGATGTGCTGGCCGACGGCGAGAAGTTCGCCAATGCGGTATTCGGCGACCGGACGGGACAGATCGAGACGACCGGCGTCCGTGAGGTGGATGGGCAGCCGGCGATAGGATTCCTGTTCCGCGAGACCGGCGCGACTCTCTGGGTTGCCGCAACCGGCGATCCGCGGCCGCTTCGGTTCGAAGAGGCCGGCGCGTCGGGCGGCAAGGGTGTCCTCAAGTTCGACGGCATCGGGGCGGAGGTCCAGCTCGAGATTCCCGCCGAAGACGACGTCGTCGACGCCGAGAACCTCGAGGCGGACTGATGCTGGGTTTGGGGTGGCGGCCGTGGCAGAGTTGACCTGTGGGTGAGGTGGCGCTCCCAGCCTTGGTGGGCGAGGTCATGAAGCGGTCGTCGCTTGTCTGGCTCACCTACGAGGGCAGTGAACGGGCTCGCCCGGTGTGGCACGCGTGGCAGAACGGCGTGGCCTACGTGGTGTCCGGCGGCCCTGAGCAGCCGCTACCGGGAATCCTCAACACCGACCGGGTCGTGGTGACCGCACGCGCCAAGGACACCCGCGAGCGAGTCGTGTCATGGGTCGCGGAGACTGAGACGTTGGTGCCCTGGACCAGCGAGTGGCGCGTGGCCGTCGACGCATTGGCGCCGGAACGGCTGAACGCGGCGACGATCGATGCCCTCGGCGAGGTCTGGGCGGCCGAATCGACGATCACCATGCTGACCCCGACGGGCGAGCTGGTGGAGTACCCCGGCTCGTATCCGGACGACTCGCTGGCCGCACCGCCGCCGGCTACGCCTGCGACAACACGTGGACCACGACCTTGGGTCGCCCATCGCCGCCCGCGCCGGGCGCCGCGACTCTGACGCGCGACAGGTCACGACGTGGAGCTGGTAGGTCCGATCGCTGTCGGATTGACCCGTGCCGTAGGCCGAATCGACGTCAGCGGAACGAACCAACTGCCCTTCTCCGGGCCGGCCATCGTCGCGGTCAACCACACCACGATCGTGGACGTCGCGCCGGTGCTCGCCGCGCTCTACCGGGCCGGGCTGCGCCCGAGCCGGCCATGCGGCGCGCACGGCTGCGAGACCACGCACGGGCACGTTCGGTTCCTCGCCACCGAGTTGGTGTTCGCCAACCCGTTCCTGGGCCCGCTGGTACGCCACGCCGGGTTCGTACCCGTCGGGGGAGGACGCGGTGCGGCAGCCGCATTGAAGGCCGGCCTGGCCGCACTGACGCGGGGCGAGATCGTCGGCATCTACCCCGAGGGAGACGTCGCGGCGACCGATGACGGCGCGCCACGCAGGTTCCGGGTGGGTATCAGCAAGCTGGCTCTGGAGTCGGGAGCGACGATCGTCCCGGTCGCGCATCATGACGCCCGGCAGATCGGGTCCGGATCCGTGGCGCGCAGCCTACTCGGCGCGGTGACCTCGATCGTGCGGCGGCCGACGGTTCGAATCCGGGTCGGGGCGCAGATCAAGGCGGCGGAGTATGCCGGGCGGACCGTCTCCGAGACGGCCGCCCTCGTCCAGGAGCGTGTTACAGCGGTGTGGCGTTCGCTTGCAGGGACGCCCGATGACGAACGGCCGTCGGGTTGACGTCCGGACAACATCGTTTCGGCTAACGGATATGTGCGTGCGTAAAGTTATGTGACCAGGCATTATGTCCTCGCAGGGTGACGTAGCCTACGATCTTGGCAGGCGATGCGGGAGGAGGTAACTCATGCACACGCTGGTGCTGAATGCCTCCTACGAGCCGCTTGCCGTGGTTTCGGTGCGACGGGCGGTCGTGCTTGTACTCACCGAGAAGGCCGTCGCCGAGCACGTCGATGACGAGCGGGTGATCCGATCCGCGACCCGCGAGATTCCGATGCCGATCGTGGTTCGGCTGTTGCGGTTCGTCCGCGTCCCGTACCGGCGCCGGGTTCCCTGGTCACGTCGCGGTGTGCTGGACCGCGACCGGCACCGCTGCGCCTACTGCGGCTCGCGAGCGAGCACCGTCGATCACATCGAGCCGGTGTCTCGCGGCGGCGCGGCGCGCAGCTGGCTGAACACCGTCGCCGCCTGCCCGCCGTGCAACCAGGTCAAGGCCAACCGCACGCCGCGCGAAGCCGGCATGCAGTTGCTCATCCGGCCGTACGAGCCGAAGGCACAGGCCGCCCTCGTCCTCGCGTTGGGCATCAAGGCTCGCGAGAGCCTGCCCGCCTGGCTGGAGCCTGCCCTCGCCCAGCCCTGATTTTGCGGTGCGCGACGCGATCACGCGACTACACTGCCCGCTATGGCATCTCCCGTCCCCGGCCTGCCGCACGGCCTCAGCGTCGGCACGTACGACTCGTACGAAGAGGCTCAGCGCGCTGTCGACTATCTGGCCGATCAGAAGTTCCCGGTCGAGAACCTCGCCATCGTCGGCACCGACCTGCGCCAGGTCGAGCGCGTGACAGGTCGAATGAGCTGGGCCAAGGCCGCCCTCGGCGGGTTGGCCAGCGGCGCGTGGCTGGGACTGTTCGTCGGGCTGGTCCTCGGCTTGTTCATCGAGGAGGGCTGGGGACGGATCATCCTGTTCAGCGTGGCCTGGGGCGCGTTGTTCATGACGATTTTCGCGCTCGTCGGCTACGGGTTGACCGGTGGCCGGCGCGACTTCACCTCCCGCAGCATGACCGTGGCCGCGCACTACGAGATCTTCTGCGGCCACCAGCAGGCCGACGAGGCCCGCAACTTACTGGCCAAGCTGTCCCTGCAGTCTTGAGCCGGCGTATCGTCGCCGGACGATGATT
>DATHUM010000110.1:0-7133 GCA_035462225.1 Jiangellaceae bacterium
GAGCTGCCGGCGGAACCGGACGGTCCGGCGGTCGAGGCGCGAATCGTCGGCATCGTCCGGACGCCGATGTTCCACGACGAGGCCGGCGACTTCGCAGGCGGCGTGGTGCCATCACCAGGGCTGTTCGCGCAATACGAGGCCAACCTGGCCAGCACCTCGGGGTCCGCGGTCTTCAACGCGCTGGTGCGGCTACGCGGGGGCGAGTCCGCTCTAGCCGCCTTCAAGGCTGACTTAGAACGGATCAGCAACAGAACCGATATCGACATCATGAACGTCGCCGAGTCGGCCCGACACGCAAGTCAGGTCACCGCCTTCGAGGCCAACGCCCTACTGATGTTCGCGGCGGCGGCCGGCGTGGCGGCGACCTTCCTGATCGGCCAGTCCGTCGTCCGGTACGCGGCGGCGACGGTAGCCGACCTGCAGGTACTGAGAGGGGTCGGCATGGCCCCTGGTCAGCTGGGCTGGGCCGCAGCGGGCGGCCCGACCGTTGCCGCGCTGGCCGGCGCAGCTCTCGGTGTGGCGGGCGCCGTGATCGCGTCCCGCTGGTTCCCGATCGGTACGGCGTCACGTCTCGAGCCGGCTCCCGGATTCGACGCGGACTGGACGGTTCTCCTGCCAGGCGGTATCGGGACGCCGGCGCTAGTGGCAATGGCCGCCGTTGGCGCAGCCTGGGTGGCGCTCCGCTCGACCGGACACCAGGCGCGGCCGAATCGGTCGGCCATTGTGGCGGCCGCGGTCCGGGCAGGCGCTCCCGTCCCGGCGATCGTGGGTGCCAGGTTCGCCCTCGAGCCCGGCCGCGGCCGCCAAGCCATACCGGTGCGGCCCGCGCTGTTCGGCTCGATCCTCGGCGTGCTCGGTGTCGTGGCGGCATTCACGTTCTCCGCGGGCGTGAACGACGCGAGCGCCCATCCCGAGCGATTCGGCCAATCGCACCAGCTCATCGCGTTCGTCGGCATGGACGGGGAGTACTTCGGGCCATTGGACGAACTCCTGCCGGTACTCGCGAACGATCCCGATGTAGCGGCCGTCAACGACGCGCGGATCGCAGTGGGTGAGGTCTCCCGCGTGCCAGTCACTCTTTTCACGCTCGAGGCTCCGTGGGAGCCGGTCCTTACCGAAGGCCGCGCTCCCGACAGTCCGGCGGAGGTCGCCCTTGGGCCGGCGAGCGCCGAGGCGATGGGTGTCACGGTCGGCGACATCGTCTCAATGACGGGAACGGCCGGAGTTCGAGAGCTCACGGTCACCGGGCTCGCGTTCGTCCCGGAAGCGCCGCACAACGACTACGTGACCGGCGGCTGGGTCACGGCCGCCGGCTATGACCAGCTCTTCGACCCCGACAGCGAGGTCTCGCCGGCGTTCAAGTTCCGCATAGTCTTCATCGCGCTCGATCCGGGCGCGGTACCTGACGTAGTCGCGGGGCGACTCACCGAGGCGGTAGGGACTCCTGAGCTGATCTACAATGCGGAGGAACCCAGCCCGATCGCCGAGCTGCGCCAGGTGCGGACGATGCCGGTGTTCCTCGGCGCCTTCCTGAGCTTACTGGCGCTGGGCGCGGTCGGCCACGCACTTGCGACGGCGGTACGGAAACGCCGGCATGACGTGGCCGTACTCCGGGCGGTCGGGTTGACCCGAACACAGTCACGGGCCGTTGTGTTGACGCAGGCGACCGTGCTGGCGCTGATAGGCCTGGTGGTGGGCATTCCCTTGGGGGTGGCGCTCGGCCGGACGGTGTGGCGGTATGTCGCCGACACGACTCCGTTGTCCTACGTTCCGCCGGCGGCGTTGGTGGCCGTCCTGCTGGCGATACCGGTCGCGTTGCTCGCCGCCAACGGACTGGCCGCCTGGCCAGGGCACCGGGCGGCGACCCTGCGCGTTGGTCACGTGCTGAGGGCCGAGTGATGGCCGCGCTCGGGCGTTGGTTCGGCCTGGACCTGCGCCGCCGGTGGCGCTCGCTGCTGGTGCTGGCGTTGCTTGTCGCGATCGCCGCGGGAACGGTCATGACGGCGGTCGCGGGTGCCCGGCGGGGCGCGAGCGCCGTGGACCGGCTGGTCGACCAGACGTTGCCCGCGACGCTTGCCGTGCTACCCAACCAACCGGGCTTCGACTGGGAGCCGGTCCGCGCACTTCCCGAGGTAGAGGCACTGGCGACAATCGTCATCGCCGGTTACAAGACCGATGGCATGCCGGTGGTTCAGACCTTCACTCCGCCGCCGGGTGACGCCGAGATGATGTGGACGATCGAGCGGCCGGTCGTGCTCGACGGCCGAGTGGCCGACCCGACTCGACCGGACGAGGCCGTCGTCACTCCGGCGTTCGCCCAGACCCACGGAAAGGGTGTGGGGGACACCGTCACGTTCGATCTGTTCAGCCCGGAACAGGTGGACGCGGGGGAGAGCTATGAGGACGTGCCGGCGGACGGACCGGCAGTTGAAGCAACCATCGTCGGGGTGGTCCTGTCACCGTGGGTCACGGACTCACGGGGAACCGGCGTCGCCATACCCTCGGCGGGGGTGTTCGCCGAATACGAGGACAACTTTCTCGGAGCAGAGCGAACGTGGGCGTTCGTGAACGCGCTGGTGCGGCTCGATGGCGGCGAGGCGGCGATCCCGAGCTTCACGGCCGGCCTGGCCCGGGTCGGCGGCCCGGACATCGAGTTCTGGAACCTTGCGGAGCAGGCCCGGGACGCTGACCGGGCCGCAGGCTTCGAGGCCAACAGCCTGCTCGCGTTCGCGGCGGCTGCGGGCATTGCCGCGGTGTTCCTCGTCGGTCAGTCCATCGCCCGCTATTCGGCATCGACCGTTGCCGATCTGGAGGTGCTGCGGGCGCTGGGAATGTCTGCTGGCCAGTCACTGAGCGCGGCGGTGGCCGGGCCGACGTTGGCCGCGACAGCGGGGGGCGCGCTCGGCGCCGTCGGCAGCATCGTCGCATCCCGGTGGTTCCCCATCGGCTCTGCTGCTGGCTACGAGCCCGCGCCCGGTTTCGATGTCGACCTGCCAGTGCAGGTCGGCGGGCTGCTCGGCGTCCCCGTCATAGTCGCCGCCGGTGCGGTCGTGGCAGCGTGGCTCGCGCTGCGCGCGACCTGGCGGGACGGATCGTCGCACCGGTCGGTCGTCGCAAAGGCCGCGGCTGCGGCCGGGTTGCCGGTTCCCGCGCTGGTCGGAACCCGCTTCGCGCTCGAGCCGGGGCGTGGTCGGTCGGCTGTCCCAGTTCGTCCTGCGCTGCTCGGCGCCGTGACCGGCGTGCTCGGAGTGCTCGGCGCACTCACGTTCTCTGCGGGGGTGAACGATGCGCTCGAGAACCCGCGGCGCTGGGGTGTGGCTCATGACCTCGAGATCACCGGGGCGCCGGACGGCCTGCTGGAGGCCGTCGCCGCTGTCCCGGGCGTGGCGGGCGTGAACGATACCCGCGTCGGCGTGGCAGACAGCTCCGGCACGGCGGTGACCGTGCTGACCATCGATCCGGTCGGCGATCCACTGGAATTCGTCATGACCGAAGGGCGAGTGGCCGAGGAGCCGGACGAGATCGCGCTCGGATTGCGCACCGCCGCGTCGATGGGCCGGGGTGTCGGCGATACCGTCCGCCTGGCCGGCCTGCGCGGCGAGGCCGAGTTCGTCGTGGTCGGCGTTGGATTCGTCCCACACGTCACACACAACGACCGGATCTCTGGAGCGTTGGTGACACCGGCCGCCTACGAGGGTCTGTTCGACGCCGACCGGGCGCACGGCGGCCTGGCGGCGCTCGAGCCCGACGCCGATGCCGTGACGGTGATTGCGGCCGTCGACGAGGCGATGGCGTCCGTCCCGGGCAGCGAGGGTGTCTGGGCTCTCCCCGCCGAGCTGCCCGAGCAGGCCGGCCAGTTGCAGGAGGGCCGAAGGCTGCCGGTGCTGCTCGCCGGGTTTCTGGCCGTGCTGGCGCTGGGCGCGGTCGGGCACGCAGTGGCGACCGCGGTGCGGCGGCGGCGGCACGATGTGGCGGTGCTGCGGGCTCTCGGTATGACCCGCGCCCAGTCGCGCGGTGTCGTGTTCACCCAGGCGACCGTGCTGGTCCTGGTGGGTCTCGCGGTAGGTGTGCCGCTGGGCCTGGCCCTTGGGCGGGCCGTGTGGCGGTACGTGACCGAGACAACGCCCCTGTACTACCTGCCTCCGGTGGCGTGGCTGGCGGTTGCTCTGGTCGTGCCGGTAGCCCTGGTGGCGGTCAACCTGCTCGCCGCCTGGCCGGGGCAGCGGGCGGCGGCGATGCGGGTCGGCCAGGTGTTGAGGGCGGAGTGATGGCTGCGATCACGCGTTGGTGCTGGCTGGACGTCCGTCGCCGGTGGCGGTCGCTGCTGGTCCTGGCGCTGCTGATCGCGTTTGCCGCCGCCACGGTGATGACCGCGGTGGCAGGGGCGCGGCGCGGCGCCACCGCGGTCGACCGGCTCGTAGAGCAGACACTTCCTGCGACCGTGCTCGTGCTGCCTAACACAGGCGGCTTTGACTGGTCCGCCATCCGGGACTTGCCCGAGGTCGCCGCGCTCTCGGTCTGGCCGCTCACCCAGATCGCGATCGACGGACTCCCCCCGGACGAGTTCGCCGAGGTGTACGACGAGCAGGCCATGCGGACCCTGGAGCGACCCGTGGTGATCGAGGGGCGCTTGCCCGATCCGCAGCGGCCGGACGAGGCCGTGGCGACGCCCGGCTGGGTCGACGAATTCGGGCTGGACGTCGGCGACACGGTAGGCGTGCGCATGCTCACGCCGGATGCCATCGACAGCTACAACCTGCGGGGGGTCGAACCGGAGGGCCTCGACGGCCCGGCCTTTGACGTAACGATCGTCGGGGTGGTCAGATCGCCTTGGTTCTCCGACGAGCTGGAAACCGAGGGCAAGTTCATCCTCTCCCCGGCGGTATTCGACAGGTACCCGGAGAGTGTGCTCGGTGCTGCGAAAACCAGCCGCACGAACGCGCTGGTTCGACTGCATGGCGGTCAGGGTGACATCGAGCCGTTCCGCGCGGGCCTCGCGCGGGTCACGGGTACCAGTGCCATCGATGTCTGGGACATCGAGGCACAGTTCGGGGAGCAAGTCCGCAGCGTTACCCGGTTCGAGGCCAACGGCCTGCTGGTGTTCGCCTCCGCAGCCGCCCTGGCGGCGGTGTTCCTGGTCGGCCAGTCCGTGGCCCGGCACACCGCATCGACCGCCATTGACCTGCACGTTCTCGCCGCGGTCGGGCTGCGGCCTGGTCAAGCGCGCTGGGGTGCCGCCGCAGGTCCCGGCCTGGCCGCCATCGCCGGCAGCGTCGTCGCCGTCGGTGCGGTCGTGATCGCCTCCCGGTGGTTCCCCATCGGGACGGCCGCGTTGAACGAGCCGGCGCCGGGGATCGACGTCGACGGGCCGGTCCTGGCGGCGGGCATGGTAGGGGTGCCATTGCTGGTCGTCGTGGCGGCGCTGGCGGCGGCCAACTTGACGCTCCACCGCCCCGCCGGCGGCTCGGCGGAGGCACCGCACCAGTCGCGCGTGGTAGCCGCGGCGGCCGGCGCCGGATTACCTGTTTCGGCGGTCGTCGGCGCCCGGTTCGCGTTCGAGCCCGGCCGCGGCCCGCAGTCGTTGCCGGTGCGACCGGCATTGTTGGGTTCGATCGTCGGTGTTGCCGGCGCCTTGGCCGCGCTGACCTTCTCAGCCGGGGTCGACGACGCGGCGCGCAACCTGGAGCGTTTCGGGGTCGTCCACGACCTCGAGTTGTTCATCGGCATCGACGGGACCGACTACTTCCCGCCCGAAGACATATTGACCGCAGTGGCGAGCGTCGAAGGCGTGGCTGGGGTGAACGACACCCGGTCCGAGGTGGCGGACACCGGAAACGGCCAGCTTGCCGTGCTCTCGGTCGACCCGGTCGGGGACCCGCTCGAGTTCGTCGTGAGCGAGGGACGCCTCCCGTATGCGGACGGAGAGTTGACAATCGGGCCGGCGTCCGCCCGATCCCTGGGCGTCGGCGTGGGCGACACGATCGAGCTGACCGGGACGACGGGAACAGCGACGGTCACCGTGGTAGGCATCGGCCTGATGCCGCAACTGGCGCACAACTTCTACACCGATGGCGGGCTGGTCACTGCGGGCACCTACGACGGGCTCTTCGACGGATTCCGCTTCCGGGCCGGCTTCATCGGGTTGGCACCGGGCGCCGACCCCATCGCCGTCGTGCCTGCCGTCCAGCAGGCCGCCGCCGAGGTGCCGGGCGGCGAGATCGCGTCCGTGAGCCCGGCGCAAGAACCGGCGCAGGTCATCGAGTTGCAGCAGGTCCGGGTACTTCCGGTGTTTCTCGCGGGCTTCCTCGCCCTCCTCGCCCTGGGCGCGGTCGGTCACGCGCTCGCCACAGCGGTCCGGCGTCGCCGGCAAGACCTAGCTGTGCTACGGGCACTCGGAATGACCCGTGCTCAGTCCCGATGGGTGGTCGTGACTCAAGCCAGCATGCTCGCCGTCGTGGGCGCGCTTGTCGGATTGCCACTGGGCGTCGCTCTCGGACGGACGATCTGGCGCTACGTGGCCGAGACGACCCCGTTGCTCTACGTGCCGCCGGTCGCGCTGATCGCGCTATTGCTCGTCGTCCCGGTCGCCTTGGTCGCGGCCAACGCACTTGCGGCCTGGCCGGGCCACCGGGCGGCGTCGCTGCGCGTCGCTCAGGTCCTGAGGACTGAGTAGGTGCGTGATGACACCGGTGCTTGCATGGTTCCGGCTCGATCTACGCCGCCGGTGGCGCTCGCTGCTGGTGTTGGCCGTGCTGGTGGCCCTCGCCTCTGGCGTGGTGATGACCGCTGCTGCCGGAGCCAATCGAGCCGCCAGCGCCGTGGACAGGCTGAATGCGCAGACCTTGCCGGCCACGGCGCTGGTGGCGCCGCTCACGCCCGGGTTCGACTGGGCTGCGGTCAGGGCGCTACCTGAAGTGCAGGCCCTTACCGAGCTCGTGTTCAGCCCCTTCGAGGTCGACGGCCGGCCGGCGCCGAACTCGATGGTGTTTCCACCCGCCGATGCGGAGGCGATGTCGAGCGTCGAACGGCCCGTGATCCTCGAGGGCCGGCTCGCCGACCCCACCCGAGCCGATGAGGTGGTCGTCACACCGGCGTTCACCGACTCGTCAGGGAAAGGAGTAGGCGACACCGTC
>DATHUM010000111.1:0-9402 GCA_035462225.1 Jiangellaceae bacterium
CCTGTAGGTACGTCGCGCCGCCTGCCGAACGTGATCGAACTACATCAGATCAGGCGGAGGGACTTGACCGCGTCCCGCTCGTCCTTCAGTTCGGCCACCGACGCGTCGATCCTGGACCGCGAGAACTCGTTGACGTCCAACCCCTGCACGAGCTCGTACCGGCCATCGCGCGACACGACGGGGAAGGACGCGACGAGCCCCTCTTCGATGCCATACGAGCCGTCCGAGACCACCGCCGCGGACGTCCAGTCGCCCTCCGGTGTGCCGTGCACCCAGTCGTGGATGTGATCGATCGCCGCGTTGGCCGCCGATGCCGCGGACGACGCACCGCGGGCCTCGATGATGGCGGCGCCGCGCTTGGCCACAGTCGGGATGAAATCGTCCGCCAGCCACGCCTCGTCGACCAGCTCGGCGGCGTTCTTGCCGCCGACCTGCGCGTGGAAGATGTCCGGGTACTGCGTCGCGGAGTGGTTGCCCCAGATCGCCAGCTTCTTGATCTCCGACACACCCACGCCGAGCTTGCGCGCCAGCTGCGAGAGGGCGCGATTGTGGTCCAGCCGCGTCATCGCGGTGAACCTGTCGGCAGGTACGTCGGGTGCATGGGACTTCGCGATCAATGCGTTCGTGTTCGCCGGGTTGCCGACGACGAGCACTCGCACATCATCGGCGGCGCCGGCGTTGATCGCCTCGCCCTGCGGACCGAAGATGCCGCCGTTCGCCTCGAGCAGATCACCCCGCTCCATGCCCTTGGTCCGCGGCCGAGCGCCGACGAGAAGGGCGACATTGGTGCCGTCGAAGGCTGCGGTCACGTCGTCGGTGACGTCCACCCCCGCCAGCAGTGGGAACGCGCAGTCGTCGAGCTCCATTGCGATGCCCTCGGCCGCCTGCACCGCCTGAGGGATCTCGAGCAGGCGCAGCCGAACCGGCGTATCCACACCCAGCAGCTGCCCGGATCCGATCCGGAACAGCAGCGCGTAGCCGATCTGGCCGGCCGCGCCGGTGACGGTAACGGTGACAGGCGCCTTCGCCATGACGTACTCCTCGTCGAGAATGGGTTCAGCTGCGGATGTTATGTCGCGTCCCGGAACCACCGCAGCAGCGGGTCGGCGTCCCAGTCGTTGATCAGGGCCAGGGCGGCGAGCAGGGCGCCGACACCAAGGATGGCCAGTGTCGTGACGTCCGTCCAGCGCGACCGCACCCGCAGTAATCCGCTCCACCTGTCGGGTAGGACGGCACGGAGCACCGCGGCCAGGCAGATCGCCGCGGCGAACACGACGGCACCGCGCTCGTAGTCGCCGTCGGCGAACACCAACCCGAGCCCGGTTGCGCCCACGGCCAACACCGCGAGCGCCGGAACCTGCCGAACGAGCCTCACCGGACGACGGTGTGTGCCGTGCGTTGCCGCCGCCGTGGTCGCTTGCGCCCTAGCGCTCGGCAATCGGCACCCACCGCTGATCGCGCGGGCCGGTGTACTCGCTGTCCGGACGGATCAGCCGGTTGTCCTCGTACTGTTCGATGACGTGGGCCGTCCACCCGCTCATCCGGGAAATCGCGAACACCGGCGTGAACATGTCGTGCGGAATGCCGAGGGCGTGGTAGACGCTGGCGGCAAAGAAGTCGACGTTCGGGTACAGGCCCTTGGCCTCGAGAACGGCTTGCTCCATCCGCCGCGACATGTCGTGGTACAGCGTGTCGCCAGTGAGCTTGCCGAGTTCTTCGCTCATTTTGCGCAGGTGCGTCGCCCGCGGGTCCTCGGTCTTGTAGACCCGGTGCCCGAAGCCCATCAGCTTGCGCCCGGCCTCCAGCTCGGCGCGGACGAAACCATCGACGCCGTCGACCCCGTCGTCGATCGAGGTCAGCGTCCGCATGACGGCTTCGTTGGCCCCGCCGTGCAGGGGTCCGCGCAGCGCCCCCATCGCCCCGGTGATCGCCGAGTGCATGTCCGAGAGAGTCGCCGCGATCACTCGCGCGGTAAATGTCGAGGCGTTCATCGTGTGGTCAGCATGCAGGACGAGACACTCGTCGAAGATCTCGGCAGCCCGATCACTAGGGCGTTCGCCGGTGATCTGCAGCAGGAAGTTGCCGGCGATGCCGAGCTCAGGGTCCGGATCCGGCACCGTGGAGCCCCGCCGGGCAGCCTCGTACTTGGCCACCAGGACGGGCATCTGCGCGACCAGGCGGGTGGCCTTACGCCGGCTCGCCTCGATCGACGAGTCGCCGGCGTCCGGGTCATCGACTGAGAGTGCAGAGACGAGCGTGCGCAGCGCCTCCATGGGGGTGCCGCTGGTGACGACGTAGCCGAGCAGCGATTCTGCGGTGCTGCCTATCTCACGGCCTGCGGCCAGCTCGCCGGCGAGCGTGTCCAACTCCGCCTGCGTCGGCAGGTGGCCACGCTGAAGCAGGTGGACGCACTCCTCGAACGAGATCTTGCCCGCGATGTCGTGAATGTCGTAGCCGCGATAGAACAGCCGCCCCTCGCGGCCGTCGATGTCCGAGATTGCCGTCGACGCCGCGACGACGTCAGCCAGGCCGCGGGGCGACTTGTCAGCCATTCCGGGGACCTCCCTCGATCTTTCGGACACCTTACCGGCCGCGCCCGCCCAGTTGGCGCTCCGCGGCTTCGACCACGTTCGTCAACAGCATCGCCCGGGTCATCGGGCCGACCCCGCCAGGTACGGGAGCCAGGCAGCCAGCGACCTCGGCCACCGCAGGATCGACGTCGCCGGCGAGCTTGGCCCGGCCGGACGGCGCGGTGCCCACCCGGGTGATACCCACATCCACGACCGCCGCACCGGGCTTCACCATGTCAACAGTGATCAGCCCCGGCACGCCGGCGGCGGCGACCACGATGTCGGCCCGCCGGACATGGCTGGCCAGGTCCTTCGTGCCGGTGTGGCACAGCGTCACGGTGGCGTTCTCGGTGCGGCGCGTCAGCAGCAGGCCCAATGGCCGCCCGACGGTCACGCCGCGCCCGATCACGGTGACCTCGGCACCCGCGAGGGGCACGTCGTACCGCCGGAGCAGTTCGACGATGCCCCGCGGCGTACACGGCAGCGGCGCATCGCCCATCAACACCAGGCGGCCGAGATTGACCGGGTGCAGACCGTCCGCGTCCTTCGCCGGGTCGATCGCCTCGAGGACCCGCTGCTCGTCGAGCCCGGCCGGCAGGGGCAACTGCACGAGATAACCCGTGCAGTCCGGGTCGGCGTTGAGTTCGGCCACGGCCGCGTCGACCTCGTCCGGGGAGGCCGTCGCCGGAAGGTCGCGCCGAATCGATGCGATGCCCACCTCGGCACAGTCGCGATGCTTCCCCGCGACGTAGGCCCGCGATGCGGGATCGTCGCCGACAAGGATCGTGCCTAGCCCAGGTGTGACTCCGGCCGCGGCCAGCTTGCCGACTCGCTCGGTCAGGTCGGCCTTGATCGCTGCGGCGGTTGCCGTGCCGTCGAGGATGATCGCACTCACAGTTACCACAGTCTTTCACGGAAGCGGTGGCGCGATCAGCCCAGAAGCCGCCTCATTGCCGTCGGCTGGACGGGCTCGACGGAGCCGCGGTCGGAACGGACGACACACCGGATCCGGCGGCCGTTGCTCAGCCGCTCTTACGGCGGAACATCCGCTGGGCGGGGGCCTGCTTACCGTGGGACTTGGCCGTGCCATCGTCCTCGGGGCCCTGACCCGGCGCCTGGTCCTTGCGCTGCTTGCGTTCGAGTGCCTCGCGGAACTTGCGCCGCATGTCGTTGTCTGGCTGTTGCTTTCCGGACGTACTCACGCCGTTCACGGTACCCGAGACGCCTAGCCGCCGGCGTTTCCGTAGACAGTCACATGCACGTGGTCGTAGTGGTTGGCCGTGGTAGACCCGCGGTCCTCCATCCAGCGCCAGCCATCGTCCGCTCGCTGGACGGTCCAGATCTGCTGCGACCAGATGACCTCGCTGACCCCGAGTTCCTTGTAGTGCTCGCGAACCCACGCCGCGATGGCGTCGCCGAGCGAGCTGCTGGACACCATGATGTCCAGCGCGTGACCCGTGCTGTGCTCGCCGCCGCCGCCGCGCAGTCCGCCCCACGAACTCACCGCCGGGAACTGCGCGCACACGGCCCGGTAGACGCGGATCGCGTCCGGTGTCAACCCGGACTCCACGGCAGTGCCGTCCGGGCATTCGGCGTACGAGATCTCCGGGCCGGGTTCGGACTCGGACAGGAAATCGCCGTTGACCCAGGCCGCGCGGTCGTCATGGACGATCTGCACCCAGGCGCCGTCGGTCTTGCCGGTGACTCCGACCCGTGCGCTGTACGGCAGAACAGCGATCACGTCGTGCTCCTGCGACGGTCCGGTTCGGACGTTGAGCGCGGCCGTGACGTACATGTGGCCGACGACCTCGGGCACGGGCTCGGGCTCCGGCGTAGGAGTCGGTGTCTCGGTCGGTTCCGGCGTCGGCTCAGGTTCGGGAGTCTCCGTCGGCTGGGGGGTAGCCGTCGCCGTCGTCGACGGGGTCGCCTGGCCGGCAGCGGACCTGTCCACCGACCCACGGCTCAGCGGCGGGGCCGACCTGAACGGTTCTCCGAACGCCGTTACCTGTTCCAACTCGGGCTGCTTAGGCCCGTCATCCGGCCACACCGCAACTGCCAGCGGAGCGGTTACAACGACCGAGGCCGGCAGTGCCAGTGCCACCATTCGCCGCCTGCGCGGCGCGGGATTGGCGTGCCTATGACGACCTCTCGGCACTCGCGCATCACCCTTCGCTGTCCGTCATCGTCACACTTGCCGCCGTACAGGCAACCACACATCGGGCGGTTTGTCACACCGGCAGGCCCACATTTGCGCTGATCACGGCGGTTGGGCCCGCCCACCTCGGGTCGAGCCACATGACCACGCCGAATGCGCAGGAGTCAATGGAAAAAGTGCCGAGTCCCGGTCAGGTACATGGTTAATTCAGCCCGCTGAGCTGCGGCGATGACCCTCTCGTCGTTGACCGAACCGCCCGGCTGGACGACCGCCCGGACCCCGGCAGCGGCCAGCACCTCCAGCCCGTCCGCAAACGGGAAGAACGCATCTGACGCGGCAACCGCTCCGGCGACCCGCTCGCCGGCCCGCGAGACGGCAAGGCGCGCCGAATCGACCCGGTTGACCTGCCCCATGCCAATACCCACCGCGGCGCCACCGGAGGCGAGCAAGATGGCGTTGGACTTCACGGCCCGGCAAGCCCGCCAGGCGAACGCCAGGTCCGCCAGCATCTGCCCAGCGGCGGGTGTACCGGCCGCGAGCGTCCAGTCCGCCGGGTCGTCACCCGCTGCGTCGATCGTGTCCACCGCCTGCATCAGCAGTCCGCCGGAAATCGGCCGCGTCTCGGCGCCGCCCCGCCGCCGGGGTCCGGTGCGGAGCAGGCGGACATTCTTCTTGCGCGTCAGCAAGTCCAGGGCCTCGGATTCGTAGTCCGGCGCGACGACCACCTCGGTGAACACCTGCGTTACCCGCTCGGCCATCTCGGCGGTGACCGGCCGGTTTGTGGCGATCACGCCGCCGAACGCCGACACCGGGTCGGTGGCGTGGGCGAGCCGGTAGGCCTCGGCGATGTCGGAGCCGATGGCGATGCCACACGGGTTGGTGTGTTTGATGATCGCCACGGCCGGCTCGGTGAAGTCGTACGCGGCCCGGTGCGCGGCGTCCGCGTCGACGTAGTTGTTGTAGGACATCTCCTTGCCGTGCAGCTGCTCGGCGGTCGCGAGGCCGCCGGCGCCGTACCCGGCGACGTACAGCGCCGCGCGCTGGTGAGGGTTTTCGCCGTAGCGAAGGATGGACGCGCGATTCCACGTGCCGCCGATCCACCCGGGAAAACCCGAGCCGTCGTCGGTCGGGGACAGCACATTGCCCATCCAGGAGGCCACATGGACGTCGTAGGTGGCCGTGTGGATGAACGCCTCGGCGGCGAGCCGTTGCCGCTGGGCAAGGGTGAAGCCGCCCGCCCGCACCGCGTCCAGCACGTCGATGTACCGCGCGGGGTCGACCACGACCGCCACGCTGGCGTGGTTCTTCGCGGCTGCGCGAACCATCGACGGCCCGCCGATGTCGATCTGCTCCACACTCTCGTCGGCGCTGGCGCCCGATGCCACCGTGTCCGCGAAGGGATATAGGTTGCAGACGACCAGGTCGAACGGCGCGATATCCAGCTCGGCCAGCTGCCGGAGATGATCCTCGCGCCGGCGGTCGGCCAGGATCCCGGCGTGAATCCTCGGGTGCAGCGTCTTCACCCGCCCGTCGAGGCACTCGGGAAAGCCGGTGAGCTCTTCGACCGGTGTGACCGGCACACCCGTTGCCGCGATCCGCGCCGCCGTCGAGCCTGTCGACACCAGGGCGACGCCGGCCGCGTGCAGGCCGGTGGCGAGTTCGTCCAGCCCCGCCTTGTCGTACACGCTCAACAGCGCATGGCGGACGGGAAGGCGGTCATCGGCGGCGCTCATCATGCTCCTCGGGCTGGTCGCTTTACGTCGCGCTCCTACTGAACCAGGTCTACGGCCGCTACGGGATCGTCACCCGGCGGCCGTCGATCGTCCAACCTTCGCGGACGAGCCGTCCCACGTACTCGACGAGCTGGCGGCGCTCAGCCTGTTTGATGCGCTCGGTCAGCGTGTCGATCGTGTCGCCGTCCTCGACCGGGACGGCGACCTGCGCGACTATCGCGCCGGTGTCCACTCCCGCATCGGCGAAGAACAAGGTCGCCCCGGTGATCTTGACCCCGTACTCCAGGGCGTCGCGCGGTCCGTGAATCCCTGGGAATGCGGGCAGCAGCGTGTTGTGCGTATTGATGTAGCGGCCGGCGAACCGCCGCAGGAAGGGCTCACCGACGAGTTTGAGGAAACCCGCGGAGACGACCAGGTCCGGCTCATAGGCGGCCACATGGTCGGTGAGTGCGCGGTCCCATGCCTCCCGGCTCGGGTACTGCTTGAGTTCGTCGACGAAGACCGGGACGCCCGCAGCCGCGGCGATCTCAAGGCCGCGGATGCCGCCCCTGTCGGCGCCGACCGCGAAGACCTCCGCTCCGGAACGCGGGTCCCCGGCCGCCTCGATCAGAGCCTGCAGGTTGCTGCCCGTGCCGGAGATGAGAACAACCAGGCGAGCGGGACGACCGGGCGCTGGGCGATGCTGCACGGGCAGCGACGATACCGCCGAGCTCAGCCGGCGTCCGACCGGCGCAGCCAAGCGGGCACCGGGCGACCCACCAACGACACGATCAACGCCGGGCCGCCCACCAACCCCGCCGTTGCCGCGGCGACCTGCCACGGCACGGGCCCGATCACGCTGAGCCTCCCGGCACCGGCCGGACCGCCGGACAGGGCGGCGAGCACGGCCATCGTCACCGCGGCGAGGCATATCGTCAGACCCAGGCAGAGGAGTACGTCCCGCGTCGTCGCCAGCCGGCGGCGAATGATCCAGCCGGCGAGCACGCCCCCCAACACCGGCCCGGCCAGGACTAGCCAGCCCATGGTGCCGAGATCGTCGGCCGGCAGCGCGCCGAGTGGAGGCAGCGCCGGCACCAGCCCGAGCTCTACGCCACCGGGCGCCACCGAGGTTCCGGTGCCGACGGCGAAGCCGGGACCCAACGCGAACGCCGCGGCCCACACCACCGCATTGGGCACGATCGCGGCCGTGATCGCAGCGAGCACCAGAACGCCGGGCAAATCCGGATCGAGACGCTCTGCTACGGCGCCCATCTGCTCGGCATGGACGACGCCGCTGGCGGCGACCAGTCCGGCGCCCACGGCGAGCAACGTCGCCACCGCCACCCCAGTGGCCCGCACAGCGGTGCGTTGCCAGTGCGCCAGCCTGGCCAGAACGTGCCTAGCCAGACCTCCTTCGCGAGCCACCCCGAGGGCCACGGCGCAGCCGGCCAGCAGCAGCGACCAGACCACCGCGCTCTGCGGAGCGGCGCTCACCCGATCAGTGCTGGACAGACCCGCGACAAGGCCGGCACCGGCCGCGTACGTCGCGATCGCGGGCCCGACGACAGTGGCCGAATCACGCCCGCCGACCACCCCGGACACATGCGCTGACCAGCGCGCGGCCCGGTAGATCAGCAATGCGATGACGACGGCCAGCCCGCCGGGCGCGAGCTGGATCGTCGTGCCGTCGACGGTCAGCCCGACCCGGTGCGCGGCCAGCCACACCGACGCGCCGATGCGAAGCGGCTCGCTCACAGGTGCCTCGGCGCCGTTGCCGAGCCAGACGACAAGACCGGGCAGGCCGGCGACCGCCAGGCCGGCCACGAGCGCCCAGCCGGCTGCGAGCAGGGCAGCGAGCCACGGCACCCGTGAACCCCACCGCGGCTCATCACGCCTCAGCAGCGGCCGGGCCAACACCTCGGTCACCGTTCCATCCTGACCGGCGCCATGCCTGTCGAGCAGTCAGCGACACGCCCGGCGGCCCCTTTCGATTCGATCCGCTGGTACGCAACCAGGACCCGTCGACGGGGGTCATCACGACTAAGCCCCCGCGAAAAGCCCACCGCCGAACCGGGTGCAGGGCGACCGCCCGAGATCAGAAGCCCCCTCCCCCTTCGTGCGATACCGCGACTTAGGAGCGAAATGACCGAGCCGGACCAGCTCCAAGCGGGCCTGCGGGCCCTGGAGTCGGACTTGCTCCATGTCCGCTTGGCCGGCCCGGAGGCGGCCCGATGCCGTGGGCGGCAACGTACCCGGCGCCACGTGGCGGGTATCGCCGGAGGGCTCGCGATCGTGGCCACCACCGGTTTGCTGGGTCCCCTCGACTCCTTCTCAGGAACCGGCGGCGACCCATCGCCGGTAAACCCGGCAACGCGGATCGAGCGAACGCCGGCCACTCCCACGCCCTCTGCGACCCCGGCAGTCACCGAAGAAGTCCTGCTCGACGCCGCCGACCTGGTGCCGCAAGACGGTGGATGGCGGGCCACCGGCACACCATGGGCCGGCCAGGGGCCGTTCGCCTGCGCACAAGGCGGCTCCGAGCGTGCCGACGAGGCGATGCTGGCATCGTTCGCCCCCGTCGATGAAGGCCGGCTGGATCAGGTGGTCGAGTGGTATCACTCGCCCGGCGACGCCGAAGCCCGGTTCGACGAGGTACGGGCCGTGGTAGCCGAATGTGCGTCACAGCTCGACGCGGCAACCGACGCGCGGCCCGAGTTCTGGCAACTCGCCGGCGTCGGCGACGCCGCGTGGGTGGCCGGGTACTGGACGTCCGAGACCACTGGCGAAGCACGTCGCCGGGTAGAGGTCGGCGTCGTGCGGACAGGCAGTGTGGTCACGCACGTCACTTGGGGTTTCCTGGCCCAGGATTCGGTCGAGCCCGTTGTGGCGGACGCGACGGTGGCCGCGGCCGAGAAGTTGTGCGCCGCGGCGGGCGGCGCGTGCGTGTCGGATCCGGTGCTGGAAC
>DATHUM010000112.1:0-12273 GCA_035462225.1 Jiangellaceae bacterium
GTTCACCGAGTTCAAGTTCGGCTACGCCTCAGCGATCGGCGTCATCCTGACCGTCCTGACAATGATCATCGCGATCGCTTTCTTCCGAATCGCCAGGCGCGAGCGAGTGGAGCTGTCCTAGCCCATGACCGCGATCAAGACCGCCCCACCGGCAATCCCCGAACCCGGCCGAGGCCCGACCGAGCCGGATCGGCGACCCGGAGTCGGCGCGGGTGAGCGAGCGCTCAACCTGATCAACGGTGGTTTCCTGCTCATCTGGGGCTTGATCACAACGCTACCGCTGCTATGGGCTCTGCTCAGTTCGATCAAGCGTGAGCACGAGTTTCTCAACGACCCGATGGGGCTGCCCAGCGGCATCCAGTGGGACAACTTCGCCCGCGCCTGGACCGCCGCGAACATCGGCCAGTTCTTCATGAACAGCGTGATCGTGGTGAGCATGTCGCTGACGCTGACCATGTTGCTGGGCTCGATGGGCGCCTACGTACTGGCCCGGTACGACTTTCCGGGCAACCGGATCATCTACTTCTCGTTCGTCGGCGGCCTGGTATTTCCCGTGTTCCTGGCCCTGGTGCCGCTGTTCTTCATCGTGCAGAAGACCGAGAACATCCCGGTCGTCGGCCAGTTCCTCGGCCTGAGCAGTTATGTCAGTCTCGCGTTGGTCTATGCGGCGTTCTCGCTGCCGTTCACGATCTTCTTCCTCACCGCGTTCTTTCGAACTCTGCCGACGACGGTGGCCGAGGCGGCCATCGTGGACGGCTGTTCGCACTTCTCGCTGTTCTTCCGGGTGATGCTGCCGATGGCCAAGCCCGGCATCATCAGCCTCGCACTGTTCAACTTCCTCGGACACTGGAACCAGTACATCCTGCCGGTGACGCTGATGACCGACCGCGACAAGAAGGTGCTCGCTCAAGGCATCGCGTCCCTCGCGGTCAACCAGGGATACCAGGGCGACTGGACGGCACTTTTCGCCGGTCTGGTGATCGCGTTGTTGCCGGTACTACTCGTCTACATCCTGTTCCAGAAGAGGGTCCAGGCAGGGCTCACCGCCGGCCTCCTCAAGTAACCCGCCGATCCCCAGCAATCCCGCTGATCTCCAACAATCCCGCTGATCTCCAACAACTCCGTTGATCATGCAAGAGTGGGAGATTCGACACGCCGAGTCATCCGCCGACGCCGGCCAAGTGAAACCGGGCAATCCGGCGTGTCGCCCCATTTCTGCATGATCAGCGCGGTTAGGCGTAGAGAGGTGCCTGGCCGGCGGCCACCCGGGTTTCGAGGTCGAGCAGGTACTGCTTGCGCTCGAGCCCTCCGCCGTAGCCGGTGAGGGCGCCGGACGCCCCGATGACCCGGTGACACGGGACGACGATCGAGATGGGGTTCCGCCCGTTCGCCAGGCCGACCGCGCGTGCTGCCCCTGGCCGGCCGATCTGTTCGGCGATCTCGCCGTAACTGCGGATCTCGCCGTATGGGATGGTCTTGAGTGCCTCCCACACCCTGCGCTGAAAAGGCGTGCCGGCCGGGTTGAGCGGCAGGTCGAACACGGTGCGCTCGCCCGCGAAGTACTCGTCGAGCTGGCGACACGCCTCGGTGAACGCGCTGTCGTCTCGCCGCCACTCCGGCTGCACCTCATCCGGGCCGTGCTTGCGCACCTCCATATAGAGCCGGGTTAATCCACCGTCGTCCGCGGTCAGCAGCAGCGGCCCGATCGGGCTGTCGGTCGTCGTCCATCGGGTCGTATTCATGATCGCTCCTTGTTCGGCTGGTCCAGCAGGCTCCAAATGTGCAGTTGGGCGTAGGACCGCCAGGGACGCCAGCGGTCAGCGGCTTCGGTCGCTCGAGCCTCGTCGAATGCCAGCCCGGCCCGCGCCATGCCCTGGCGAACTCCGAGATCGGTGGCCAGGAACACGTCCGGATCGCCCAACGCACGCATCCGGATGTAGCCGGCCGTCCACGGGCCGATACCGGGGACTTCGAGCAGCTTGCGTTCGGTCTCGTCCCAATCCACTCCGGCATCGATGCGCAACCGGCCATCGGCGAGCCGGGACACGAGCTCATGGAGTGTCCGCTGCCGGGTGCCCGGCATCGGAAAGGCCGCCGGGTCGATCTCGGCCAGCGCCTCAGCGGTCGGAAAGGCGTGGGTCACCGCGCCGATGGGGGCGTCCAGCGGCTTGCCGTACTCCATGACGAGCCTCCCGGCGATGCTACGGGCTGCTGCCACTGACACCTGCTGGCCAAGCACCGCACGCACCGCCAACTCCGTGCCGTCTGCGGCGCCGGGCAACCGGCGGCCGGGCGACCGCGCGACCAGCGGCGCCAGTATCTCGTCGGCGGACAGTGCCAGGTCGATGGCAGCCGAATCCGCGTCCAGGTCGAACAACCGGCGGCACCTGGCGACGGCGGCGCCCAGGTCCCGATGGTCGGCCAACCGCAGCGTGGCGCCCAGATAACCGTCGTCCGGAGTCAGCTCGACCACGCCGGTCGCATGGGGTAGTACCAGGCTGCGCCGGTAGGTCCGGCCATCGCCCTCTTCGACGCCCGGCACGGCTCGCACCGCCAGGAACTCCAGCAGGCCGCTCAGGTCCGCCGGCCGCCGGTACGCGAGACGAAGCTGGATCGCACCGGTCGTCGGCGTCATGCTGGGCCGGCGTCGCGACCGCGCACGCAGTTCGCTGGGCGTGTTGGCGTAGATCGCCTGCATCGTGTCGTTGAACTGGCGCACGCTCGCAAAGCCGGACGCGAAGCACAGCTCCGTCACCGGTAAGTCAGTCGTCTCGAGGAGGATGCGCGCGGTGTGAGCGCGCTGGGCACGGGCTAGCCGTAGTGGCCCGGCACCCACCTCGTCCACCAGCGTCCGGTGAACCTGCCGCTCGCTGTAGCCCAGCCGAGCGGCCAACCCGCCGACGCCTTCGCGTTCCACGGTCCCGTCGGCGATCAGCCGCATGGCACGGCCAGCCAGGTCCGCCCGGACGTTCCACTCCGGCGAACCCGGCGCGACGTCCGGACGGCATCGCCGGCAGGCCCGGAACCCTGCTGCCTGAGCCTCCGCCGCCGACCGGTAGAACCGCACGTTCTGTCGTTTCGGGGTCATCGCCGGGCAGCTCGGCCGGCAATAGATGCCGGTGGAGGTCACGCCGATGAAGAACACCCCATCGAATCGGGCGTCCCGGCTGTGCACCGCGCGGTAACAAGCGTCGAAGTCGAGCATGTGTCTACTGTGGCCTGTCGATCCGACTCTGACTAGCGGAAATCGGACACGTGCGTCAGCGATCCTCGACTAGCCGACTTCCTTGGCCATCTTCTTGGCCTGTTTCAAGGACACGCCCCGGGCTTCCTCGGGCAACCGCCACACGTCGATGCCGCCTATCAGGGAGTACGCGTACACCTTGATCCGCGGTGCGCCGGGCCGCGGAGCCCGGCTACTGCCCCGCTCACCGTTGCCGCCCATGAATGCAAAGCCGCCGACGTGGACGTCGACGGTGTCCGGCAGGTAGATGTCCATGCCGCCCATCACGGCGACGGCGATGATCGTGACCTCGTCCGCGTCGATCTCCGCGTGCCGCAGGTCGATGTCGTTGCCGCCCATGATCGCCAGCGACGTCAACCGCTCACCGACCCGCCAGCGTCCCCGCTTTTCGGCGCCACCCATGACCGACACGACCCACTTCGTCGGCTTGAGCCGAGAGCTCGGTGCGGCGGCTTGTTGCGGCAGATCGGCGGTCAGTTTCTCCAACTCGCCACGAGTCGTCGCGGCATAGGCCGAACTGACCCGTTGCTCGAGTTCGTCGAGGGTGAGCCGTCCGGTAGCCGCCTGCTCGGACAATCGCTGTACGACCGCCTCGCGCTCACCATCGGACGCTCTGATGTCGGCAGGGCCCGGCCTGTCGGGCCGCTGTTCGGACACCCGGCCAGGCTATCGGTCGCTCACACCGAATTCGAGAGCTCCAAGCGCCAGTACTGGCCGACCAGGTCGTGGCCGAAGCTGTGATGCCTCTCCTCGTCGACCAGGACGAACCCGGCGCGCTGGTAGATGCGTCCAGCCGCGTCGAGCACGTCGTTGGTCCACAGCGTGACCGCCCGGTAGCCGGCGTCGCGGGCGAACCGGACGCACTCGTCGACCAGCCGGGATCCGATCCCGTGCCCTCGCGCCGACGGTTCCACGAGCAGGAGCCTGAGTTTCGCGGTGCGCTCATCGTCACCGCGTACGCAGAACACGCAGCCGACCGGCTCGCAGTCGAGTTCTGCGATCCATGCGTTCTCCTTGTTCGGGTCGTGCTGGTGGACATAGTCGGCGACGATCTGGGCGACAAGCCCCTCGAACGTCCGGTCCCACCCGTATTCGTCGGCGTAGAGGACACCATGGCGGTGAACGACCCAGCCCAGATCACCCGGACCTAACCCGCGAAGCGTGACGCGCGAGCCCCCGGAACGCGACCCGAGCGCCGACTCGATAGCGGCCATCGCGGCGACGACGCGCTGCTGATCTGCGTCCGGAACTGCCCCGAGCAGGCGGCTCACCTGCTCGGACGACCGTTCGTCCAGTAGCCCGAACACGGTGCGTCCGGCCTGCGTCAACCTGACTGTCTGCCGGCGCGCGTCGACCTCCGATTTCTCCCGCACCACGAGCCCGTCGGTTTCGAACCGCGTGAGCATCCGGCTCAGGTAACCAGCGTCGAGTCCGAGCGCCCGCCGCAACGCCACTACTTCTGTGACGTCTGCCTGGGCCAGCTCGAATATCACTCGGGCCTCCGTCAGGGAGTAGGGCGACTTGAGCAGCCCTTCGTCCAGCGCGCCGATCACCGTCGTGAAGAAGCGGGAGAACGACCGGACGGCGGCCACCCGCTCAACCAACACTGTCACGCGTCCATCATTGCGATTTCCTTTGACTGAGTCAACGATCGTCCAACTGGCGAGCCTCCACGCGGCTTGGACGCCCCCAGTGAGATTCTGTCCAGCATGCAGGTCAGCCAGTCGCGCAAGCTCGCCAACGTCTGTTACGACATCCGCGGTCCGGTGCTGGAGCACGCCAAGCGGCTCGAGGAGGAGGGGCACCGGATCCTCAAGCTCAACATCGGCAACCCGGCCCCGTTCGGGTTCGACGCGCCGGACGAGATCCTGACCGACGTCATCCGCAGCCTGCCCGAGGCGCAGGGCTACTGCGACTCCAAAGGCCTGCTGTCGGCCCGCCGTGCCGTCGTGCAGCACCACCAGACCCTCGGCGTCACGGGAATCGACGTCGATGACGTCTATCTCGGCAACGGAGTCTCCGAGCTGATCGTGATGGCCATGCAGGCCATGCTCGACGACGGCGACGAGGTACTCATCCCCGCCCCGGACTATCCCCTGTGGACCGCTGCGGTCAGCCTGGCCGGCGGGACGGCCGTGCACTACATCTGCGACGAGTCGGCGGACTGGTGGCCGGACCTGGACGACCTGGCCGCCAAGATCACGGCGCGGACGAAGGCGCTCGTGGTCATCAATCCGAACAATCCGACCGGCGCCGTCTACTCGCGCGACGTGGTCGACGCAATCGCCGAGCTAGCGCGCAGGCACGGCCTGGTACTGCTGTCGGACGAGATCTACGACAAGGTGCTCTACGACGAGGCCGAGCACTTCCCGACCGCGGTCGCCGCGCCGGACGTACTGTGCCTGACGTTCAACGGCCTGTCCAAGGCGTACCGGGTGGCCGGCTTCCGGTCCGGCTGGATGGTGGTCTCCGGCCCGAAGGCGCAAGCAGAGTCCTACATCGAGGGTCTGGACATCCTGGCCAACATGCGGCTGTGCGCGAACGTGCCCGCACAGCACGCGATCCAGACCGCGCTCGGCGGCCGGCAGAGCATCAACGATCTCGTCCTGCCCGGTGGCCGGCTGCGCGAACAGCGCGACCTGGCCTACAAGCTGCTGACCGACATTCCCGGCGTGACGTGCGTGCAGCCCAAGGGTGCGCTGTACCTGTTCCCGCGACTCGATCCGGACGTGTATCCGATCGAGGACGACGAACAGCTCGTGCTTGACCTGCTGCTCTCCGAGCACCTGCTGATCGTGCAAGGCACCGGCTTCAACTGGCCGCGTCCCGATCACGTCCGCATCGTCACTCTGCCGCACCTGGACGACCTCCAGGACGCGATCGAGCGCTTCGGCCGGTTCCTGGACCGCCGCCGCCGGGGTCACTCCGCCCGGATGACAGAACTCCCCGCCTGACCGGAACCAGGCGGGGAGTCCGTCTCTCAGTGCACCGCGGTGCACCTCGTGGTCATTCGGTCAGAGTGGCCACACCCTTCCTGAAGTTCTTGCTCTTGCCGTCGGGCCGGTAGTTCTGCTCGACGTTGCCGGCGGCGTCGACCGAGAACCAGTGGACGATGGTGCCTTCCGGAACCGTCAGCAGCTCGCCGGCCTCTCGAATGCCGGCCGAGCCGTACAGCGTGGACGACAGGGTCGGCACGCTACCGTCCAGGGTGTAGAACACCGCGGCCGGTTCGGTCGTCTCGAACTTCATGTTCACCATGCCCGCCGTCGAGCTTTCACTTACGACGATCGTGCTCTCCGGGCGCTGGTAGTCGGTGTCGAAGTTGCGAGCCACCCGCATGAGCTCTACGAGACCGTTGGCGAACTCCATGGTCTCGTTGTGCGCCTCGGTCCAGTTCGGCTGGAACGACGTGCCGACCTCGAAGTTCCAGGCGTAGATGCCGTACTTGTACCAGAGCATGTCGCCGGAGTTGCCCGCGGCCGAGTACAGCACATCGCTGATCGGGCCGGTGCGAGCCGGCGTTACCGACAAGCCACGGTGCCGCTTGATCGCCGTCAGGATCTGGGACGAGGCGCCCCAGAAGAAACTCTCCTCGGCCAGCGTCGGCCGCGGAGCCGAGATCCGGCCCGGCGTCGCGTACGACCCAGGCGACCACATGAAGTAGTTGCCCGAGCTGTGCAGGTTCATGGAGAACTTGATGTTCGGCCGGGACGCCAGCCAGTCGACGTTCTTGTTCTCCGGCTCGCTCAGCTCGCTCGGCCCGGCGAAGGTGTCGCTGGTGCAGCTTGTCGACGCCCCAGAGTAGCCGTCGAACAGGCTGTACTCGGTGTAGTTGCGGTTGTTGTCCACGCCCCAACTGCCCCTGGCGTTGAGGTCGTAGTTGCCGTTCACCGCGCAGTGCCTGGTCATGCTGCGTCGCTGAGCACTGCGGTCGTAGAACGAGTAGTGCCCACCGTCCGGGTTGACCGACGGTGCGATCCAGATGTCCAGGTTGTTCAGCAACTGCTTGGTCTGGCCGTGGAGGGCGTAGTTTCGCAGCAACCGCTCGGCCGTCTCGATGGCGACCAGAGGCGGCACCCACTCGCGTGCGTGCTCCTGCGCGTAGGCGAGGACACCCGGCTTCGATCCGTCGCGGTGCTTGCCGATCCGGATGGCATACACCGAGTGCGGGTCGCGAGACACCGAATCGGGCGCGGTCAGGAAGTCGCTCAGGTTGCGCCGCGACGTGGCCTGTACGACGCCGTTGCCGGCGTTCCCACGGTAGGTGTACGCGAAGACCAGGCCGCTCGCCGCTGGATGGCTGTTGATCGCCGCCACGACCTGGGCCGCAGTGCTGGACAGCGCACCGGAGGAGTTCGTCGCCAGGCTGACGGTGATGTCATTGCCGGTCACCGCTATCGACAGCGGGGAGTCGGCAACGCCCGGATTGACTGCCGCGATCGTGATGTCGTTGCCGCCTTCGTGGCCCCAGGCGAGCGAGTCGACGCCCACCATGCTGGCGGTACCCGAACCCAATAGGGCCTGAGCGTTACGGCGGTAGCCGTTGGTCTTGTACGGCAGTTCCACGATCTCGGCGAGGTCCGGGAACTCCGCTGCCAGCTGGTGGATCCGGTCGTACAGTTCGGTGGGCGTGAGGTAGCTGGTGACGAAGTCTTCCTCGTACACGTCGCCCTTGAACTCGTCGTCACCCTCGATCGGCAGCCAGTCGTTGACCTTGGCCACTGCGACGTCACCGGTTGGGCTGGTGATCCGGATGTAGTCCGGACGGGTTGACACCGACGAGGCGCCACGGTGGTACAGGTAGACGCCGGCGTCGACGAAACGGGAAATGTTCTGCGTACCGCCGGAACCCATCGGGGTGCCCGGGCCGCTGTCTCGCTCGACGACGAGTTGCTGGCTCGAGGTCTGACCCTGGGCCCACTTGGCCTCGACCGAGAGCACCTGCCCGCCGGTCTGCGTGGTGTAGTAGTCCGCCCGAATGATCTTGACGTCGGAGACATCGGGGTTGGTCTGGTCGTAAGCCAGGGCCGCGAACTCTTCGTTCTCGGCAACATGGGCGGCGATGGTCGCTTCGCGCTCTTCGAACGCCGCCTTCATGGCGTCTTGGCTGAAGACCACCGATCCGGTCTCGAACCCCATCGCCTCCAGGGCTGCGACCTCGCTCGGCGTGACGACCGCATGCACTTCGAGGCCGTCTTCCAGCTCGTGGACCTGATGGTCCAGGTCGACGCCGGTCGCGATCAGCTCGTCGAGTTCGTCGCGGTCTGCGACGTGCACCTCGACGACACTTGTTTCTTCGTCCGCTGACCGGTCGAGCTTGTCGATCGTCTCGGTCGACGCCGCAGGCAATCCGGCCGCATAGAGGCCAGAACCTGCCACCGCCAACGTGATGACACCTACTGTGAGTCTTCGTCGCATGCCGTTCCCTCCGGTATCTCCCGCGCAGCATCGACCCAGGCAGAAAGCCTGCTAAGCGTGGAGGTTATGGCCGCCACACTGGCCGGTCACCGAACAGGTGCACGGAGTTTCGGCAACCTGCTAAGGCATATGTCGAAGATCAGGCCGGCGCCCGAACAGTAGAAGGGCGGTCAGAAGATCTCCATGGTCGCCGGGGCCCGATGCCAGCCGAACGCCGCCGAGGCTTCCACGAGCGCTCCCGCACGGTGCTCGGTGACCCGGCCCGCCGCCGCCAAGGTCAGCAGCGACG
Organism: Jiangellaceae bacterium; assembly: GCA_035462225.1. Classification (GTDB taxonomy): domain Bacteria; phylum Actinomycetota; class Actinomycetes; order Jiangellales; family Jiangellaceae; genus JASLBX01. Next base: position 8,952 of record DATHUM010000112.1, read on the forward strand.
TCCCGCCAAGGTATGCGGCCCCGAGGGTCCGGACGTCGAGCGCCAGGTCGGCCGCAACGTCGGTCCGCTCACACTTCGCCGAGGATGCATTGCCGGTCAGGTGCCAGCGGCCTGAGTTCTCGGGCAGCATGTCGTCCGCCACCTCGACCACGATATCGACCGGGGCGGCGTACCGGCGCGCCTCGAGCGCGGCCGGCACGTCCACGATCCGGAGCCACAAGCTCGGGTACACCGTGGCGACGAGGCCGCTCGGGCTGGTCACGAGGTGCGGGAGAGGCTCGTCGAGCGCGCCGAACATGTACTTCACAGCCCTGGTCAGGTCGATCGAGAGCAGGAATCGCCACAGCGCGGCGTAAGCCTGCGGGTTTTCCGCAGCGACCTCGTTGACCGATACCTCTCCGTTCGGACCAGTCTCGTTCCAACCGCCCTTGACCCGCCAGAGCGCGTAGCCGTCAACGCGGCCGTCCACCTCATGCAGAACGCCACGCAGCGCGGTCATACCCCGGCGGCGTGCCTTGGGATCGGCGGTCAGGTGCTCCCACCACCGTCCCTGACGGCTCGAGAAGCCCGGTCGCGACGCCCTGATCCGCTCGTACACGGCGGCCAATTCGTCGAGGCTCTCCTTCGGGACGATCTGCCGGAGGCGGCCGTGTGCGGGTTCGCCCGGGAGCGCTGTCTCCAGTTTGGCGATCTTGTATGAGACGTGCCAAGCACCCAATCCATAACCGAAGCGGCCGTAGATCGAATCTTCACTCGCCCACAGGACGGCGAACGGTTCGGTGCCACGGCTCTTGACGGCTTCGAGCTGGGCGGTCATGATCCGCCGAAGCAAGCCCCGCCGGCGGTGCGTCGACGCCACCGCTACAGCGGTCACGTGCGCGGCCGGCACCACCGCTCCCGGCACGGTCATCTCCCTGGTGAGTACACCGCCGGTAGCCACCAACCGGTCGCCGTCGGCTACGACATGCGTCCGATCGGCTTCGAAGATCATTCGCTCGACGTCCAGCGCTTCTTCGACGGTGTCGTCGAGAAAGGCTCCCGAAATGAGTTCACCCAGCTGGGCGAACTCGTCGTCGCGTGCGATACGGAGTTCCAGTTCGTCTGCCACCTGTCCTGTCTAATGGACGGACACCGCCGATGGCTATGGGTTTTCAGCGACCACTCAGGCCGGCTGATCCGCCGGCCGCGGATTCGCCTCGACGAGCTAGCCGGGCGCGCTGAACCGCCGCTGCAGAGTGCGCACCACCGCCACGTCAGCCGGCAACCACGGGACCGAGAGCCACGCACCTATCGGCAACCACCGCAGTTCGTCGTGGTCCTCCAGCGGTACCGGCTCGCCGGCCACGATGCGCGCCAACCACAGCCGCATCGTTGCCGTTCCGGTCAACGGCCAGACCCCGGCGCCGTCAGGCATCACCTCAGGGCCGAGCTCGGCGCTGACTCCCAGTTCCTCGAGCAGCTCGCGGTGCAACGCCACCACCACATCCTCGTCCGGCTCTACCTTTCCGCCGGGAAACTCCCAGCAGCCGGCGACTTCGGAGGGAGCACTTCGGCGCGCGGCGAGCAACCGGCGTGGACGGTCGAAGTCGTCGACGATCGCCGCGGCAACCACCAGGATCGGCACCGGGCGAGATTAGCCTGCCAGCGCAGCGGCATCAGCCGTGGGTCGTTAGCCGCCCGGGTACCGCTTTCGGTTCGCTAGGGAATGAACAGCACGCTGCCGATTCGCAGAAGGACGGGGAGGGTGAGGATATACAGAAAGAACAGGACGACGGGTACGAATGAGCCGCCCCCTTGCCCGGTTCGTTTGATCTGGCGTAGGGCCAGGTGACCGACGACGATCGCGACGGGCCACAGGAGCGGGCCGAGCAGGGCCAGCACCGCGGTCGCTATCGCCAGCCGGCTCGTCTGCGTTGAGCGCGGGGCGGCCGGGCGTGGATGGACTCTCGTTGGCCCGGTCGGTGACGCGGTGGCCCTCGGCTGCGCGCTGGCCCTCGGCTGCGCGCTGGCTCTCGGTTGCGCGGCGGTTCGTGTCGAGCGCCGGCGAGACTCATACGCGGCCCGGTCCAACAGCACGTCCCGAGCCCGGACGATCTCGTCGAACGTCCGGGCGTCGCCACCGGTATCGGGGTGGCCTCCGTTCCTGGCCAAGCGGTGGAACGCGCGAATGACCTGTTGCCGGTCAGCGTCTCTCGGCACGCCCAGCAGGTCGTGCGGATCACGTCCGCCGTGCAGGTGAACGTCACCGCTCATGGCTGGGCTTCTCTCCGACGCCGAAATCTGCCGGCGCGCTGGCCACGTGCCGGGAATCGCTGCCGGTGGCGCTGATCTCCTCCGCCGTGGGTTGGTCGATGACGTCGCCGAAGTACGCCTTTGACAACCTGGCCCGCAGCTTCGACCAGCGCGGTCGCGGAGCCGGAATGCCGTTCTCGTCAACCTCAGGCCCAAGTTCGAATGGCCCCGCCCGCTCACGCGAGGCCAGAGCGGACGCGGCAGGCCGGCTGAGTGGGATGTGCACCTCGGAGAACGCACCACCCGGCCTGACGACTGTGATGCCGGTTTCTACTCCGTGCAGCAGCTTGTCGCGGTCGCGGCGTTGGAGGCCGAGGCAGACACGTTTGGTGATCGAGTACGCCGCGACCGGCATCAGGATGATGCCGATCTGAAGGAATCGCGTCACCCAGTTCACCGGGATGTCGATAGTGGCCGCGAGGACGTCATTGCCACCGGCGATCCACAGCATGAGGTAGAAGACGACGAACCCGACACCGAGCCCCGTGCGAGTGGGCACGTCGCGCGGGCGGTCCAGGATGTGCTGGTCAGGTTCCTCGCCGGTGATCTTCTGCTCGATCCAGGGATAGATCGCCAGTGCGGTGAGGATGACCCCCGGCAGCACAATCACCGGGCCGAGCACACTCAACGTCAGTTCGCGCCCGAAGACCTCGACCTGCCATGGCGGCATCAGCCGCAGCGCGCCGTCGAGGAACGCGATGTACCAGTCCGGCTGACTACCGGCCCCGACCTGCGACGGGTCATAGGGGCCACGCAACCAGACCGGGTTGATCTGAATGGTGGCCGCCATCAGCACGATGACACCACTGACGATCAGTACCAGTGCGCCGGCCTTGGTGGTGTGCGATGCGAAGGAAGAACCGACGACGTTCCGGTTGCTCTTGCCGGCGCCGCCCCACTGGGTGTGCCGCTGGCGCCTGACCAGAATCAGATGCACTGCAAGGAGCGCCACGATGAGTGCCGGCAGCACGATCACGTGGAGCACGTAGAGGCGGGAGATGATGTCCTCCCCCGGGAATTCGCCGCCGAA
>DATHUM010000113.1:0-12676 GCA_035462225.1 Jiangellaceae bacterium
GCGGGCATCGACTTGGTGCTGACGGCGTCGAGAAGCTACGACTCCGAGGGAGCATTAACGAACTCCGCACAAGACCGCAAGCTCCAGTACATCTTCGACTACCGTCGGGAGGACGACAGATGGATGCTGGACGGCGTCCGACGTGGCGCCGAACGCTCATCGTGATCTTCGCATGCTGTGTTGTTTTTCTGGCGCCACAATTTGCGATGGCGACCCCCGACTTCGATTCGGAGATCGCGGACGACACCGTCAGTGTCGGTGCGGAGCAGTCGTCGGGTGTCCGGCAAGTAGGGAACGCTCCGGATGGGAGCGACCAGGACAGCGGCGGCCAAACTGCGAGCGGCCCGCTGATTCAGAGTCGGTGGGTACCGGACTGCCACGACTCCAGCCCGTACGACGAGCCGATGTGCGACACCGCATTGACGACATGTCCTGAGAACATCGGCCTGGCCGAACCGGTGTATGTGCGTTTGCGGCAGTACCAACGAGAAGTCGACCGGGAGACCGGCGATCCGCTCACCGAATGGCAGCATGTCGGCACCCAGTGTCTTACCGTCGAGGAACTTGCGCAGGCCGAAGCCGAGCAGGCAGAGGGCCCGAGCCTGCTGCAACTCGTCGTCCGCGAGTGGCAGGCCATCCAGATTCCCGCCGCGACGATCGGAATCAACCCACCAGACGGACGCACTCTGGTCAACTTCGAGACCATCTTCTTCACCGACGCCGGCGAGCAGACGTTCCCCGTCACTTTGCTCGGCCGTTCGATCGTGATCTACGCCGTTCCGGTCGAGTACATCTGGCATCACGGTGACGGCACCATCCAGACCACGCAGTCCCCCGGTGCGCCGTACCCGAGCAAGGAGATCACGCACCTGTTCGACACCATAGGGACTGTGAATCCACGGGTTGACGTCCGATACCGCGCCGAGTTCACCGTCGACGGGGGCGCGCGTCAGCCCATACCCGGCATCGCGAGCGTCACAGGTACCAGTGAGGAGCTCACTGTGCTGGAAGCACGAACACGTTTGGTCGACGGATGATCGGCACGCTCGAGACAGTTCCGGCCCTTAGCAGACCCGACCTGCTTGCCCAGCCGGTCATTGAGGCGCTCGAGACTTACCGCGGTGAAGATGTGTTAGTGGCCCAGATCGACCCTGACCTAGCCGACACGGCCGCATTCTGCGAGAGGTACCGGGTGCCGCTGGAGATCTCAGCCAACTGCGTCGTGATCGCGGGCAAGCGGGAAGGAACCCTGCGCGTTGCCGCTTGTGTCGTGCTCGCCACGACGCGAGCCGATGTCAACAACGTCGTCCGCAAGCGCCTCAATGTCCGGAAGGCTTCCTTCCTTGCAATGGACGAAGCCGTCGAAGCCACTGGAATGGAGTATGGCGGCATCACCCCGATAGGGCTTCCGGGCGATTGGCCGGTCCTGGTGGACGCCGCCGTGGTCGACATTCCGTACGTCATTGTGGGCAGCGGCGTCCGGCGGTCGAAGATTGCAATTCCGGGCAAGGCGCTCGCCGCGTTGCCGAGTGCTGAGGTTGTAGAAGGTTTGGGTCGACCGGTTTAGTCGACTCAGGCGAACCGGTCGGCGAACTCCAGATGCCGCCGAGAATGCTGTCGAATGCAGCCTTGGTTCGTGAGGTGTGAACAACGCCAGTGCCGCTAGTCCACCGTGGATGGGTAAGGTCTTTCGGCATATGTTCCGCAACAATGGGTGCGGCCAAGCGCCTGTAGCTCAGTTGGATAGAGCAGGGGCCTTCTAAGCCCAAGGTCGGGGGTTCGAGTCCCTCCAGGCGCGCCATGTGATCTCTCACTTCCAGGCGTGCTTACCGGCGAGCGTCGCGTCGGCTTTGGGATCAGCAGTAGTGCTGTCGCTACAACAAGCAACGTCACCGCGCTGTCGTGGCTGACCACCAAGGCCGGCGAGTCAACGCATGTTCCGACGGGTTGACCTGGGCGGACATCATCCGGGAGGGAAGGCGCAGAACTGATTGCCTTCGGGATCGGCCAGAATCCACCACCGCTCGCCGTGTTCCTCCGGCCGCGACACCACTGTCGCGCCGATGTCGAGCACGCGCTGCAACTCCCCGTCGTCGCGCAGATTGATGTCGATGTGGAGGCGGTTCTTCCCAGGGGTGGGGTCTGGCACGTTGTTGAACCAGATCCGCAGCCCGCCCGAACCGGCTATCGGGTCCAGGGCGACGCTCGGAGGGTTGTCGACGTCGTAGCCGCGCTCGGCCAGCCAGGCTAGGTCGTCGTCGTCGAACGGCAGCAGCGTATGCGAGTCCAGCACTGCGTCCCAGAACCGGGCAAGCTCGAGCGCATGGTGAGCGTCGACCACTACGTCGCGTAGTCCGGCCACGGCCTCATCTCCTCGATCACGGGTCTGCGGACACCGTAGCGGCAGGTGCTGACAGCCTGGCAGCCTGCGCGCACCGCGGCGGGCGTAGCATGCTGCGCACCCCTATCAGGTGCTTCCGACTGGTGACGCGTCCAGTCGGCGATGAGAGAGACCACTAGGAGAAGGCTCTGGCCAAGCATCGGTCCGCTGGTCGCCGGCGTCGCACGACACCGGCACCCCAGCCGTACGCCACAGAGCCGAATCCGTACCCCGCCACGCCGGCCGACCACTACCCGACCGCGCCAGTAGACCCAAGCGCCCCCGCCGTCTCTCCGTACATGCGCACACGCCGCAGCACACCGCACGTTGGAGCGCCGGGATTCCAGCCGTATAGACGCCCAGCTTCGAGATACAACTACTCCGTCGAGCCGGACGAGATCAGCCAGGAACGCTCCAACACAGCACCCATCGACCTCACCCGGAATGAGTGGTGGTCCGACCCCGCCCGGGCGACCGATCATCAGCAGACCCGCAACGAGGGCGCCAAGGTCGTCCCGTCCGTGACCGAAGTCGCCGTCTACACCTTCCTCGGCGCAGGGATCGCCAGCGCCGTGTTCATCGTCGGCGAGCGGCCCTACTGGTACGTGGCCGTTGTCGCGCTGGCCGCACTGGTCATCGTCCTGCTCACGGCGCTGATCTCACGCCAAAACCCGCGACGACTGCCCACCAACTTCTCGGCCAACTCCCGTCACGGTCGGCGGCGGCGCAGTTGATCGGCAGCGGACGAACAGACGGTTAAGGTGGCTGATGTGAACAGCGACCGCCTTGTCTGGATCGACTGCGAGATGACCGGACTGGACCTCACCCGCGACGCGCTCGTCGAGGTCGCCGTGCTGGTGACCGACTTCGAGCTCAACGTGCTCGGCGACGGCGTCGACCTGGTCATCCGCCCGCCGGACGAAGCCCTCGTGCACATGGCGACCGTGGTGCGCGAGATGCACACGGCCAGCGGACTGCTGGACGAGTTGCAGAACGGTGTGAGACTGGACGAAGCCACGACGGCTGTTCTTACCTACATTCGGGAACACGTTCCCGAACCGAGCAAGGCGCCGCTCGCCGGCAACACTGTCCACATGGACCGGCTCTTCCTCGCCCGTGACATGCCTGACGTCGAAGGCTGGCTGCATTACCGGAACGTGGACGTCTCATCGATCAAGGAGCTGACCCGGCGCTGGTTCCCGCGGGTCTATTTCGCCAGCCCAGAGAAGACGGGCAACCACCGCGCCCTCGGCGATATCAAGGACTCGATCGACGAACTGCGGTACTACCGGCGGACCGTCTTCGTACCGTTGCCCGGCCCGTCCACCGAGGAGGCCAAGGCGGCAGCGGCGGCCGTCCTTGCAGGTGAGCCGCTCGATTCGCGCGCAGCAGCCACCGAATAACAGACAACGCGCTGAGGTGCGTATACTTGACCGGCCGCGGCCCTCAAGGCCGAGGACGCGGGTCGTGGTGGCTGTAGCTCAGTTGGTAGAGCACCTGGTTGTGGTCCAGGATGTCGCGGGTTCAAGTCCCGTCAGTCACCCCAAATGTGATGTCTCAGACATCCCGGACGGCCGAACCCAATAGTGGTGGGTTCGGCCGTCTGTTTCTAGCGGGTGGGCACGGGTTGGAGAGACGCCGGTTTAGCCGAGCGAGCCCTGGTAGCGGCGGGTGAACCCGCCGGCTTTGTCGATGCCGTCACGTCGTAGGCGTCGCGCGCTGCCGAGATCTGCTGCTGATGCTCCTCGGTCCAGACGACCAGCGCCTTGATCACCTCGTGTAGCGACTGACCCATGGGGGTCAGGCGGTACTCGACCCGTGGGGGCACCTCCGGATAGATGGTTCGCTCTACCAGGCCGTCACGTTCGAGATGACGCAGCGTGACGGTCAGCATCCGCTGGCTCACCCCGTCGATGGCCCGGCGTAGTTCGCTGAACCGCATGGTTTGTCGCTCGAGCAGCGCGATGACCAGCAACGACCACTTGTCGGCCACCCGGTCGAGAATCTGCCGAACCTCACAGTCGGCCCGGGTATCCCACTGGATGATCTCGTCGTCAACGGTTCCGTCGCAGTAACTCGGTGCCTTCGAAGTGCCGTCTTCCACAGTCATTCATTCTCCGCCAGGATGGATTCGGTTACAAGACAGAACCAAGTACTGAGGAGGAACTTTTGACGACCAAGGTCGGCACGTTCGCCGAGATCGAGGACGAGTTCAACCGCTACGTCGGCTCCATCGTCTACGCCACGATGGTGACCGTCGACGCGAACAACCGGCCGCGTACCCGAGTGCTGATTCCCGTGTGGGAGAACGTCGACGGACGCCCGGTTGGCTGGCTGGCCACCTTCCCGACCCCGGTGAAGGAACGGCATCTGGCCAACAACCCGCATACGAGCGTCTCGTACGTCGCCCCGCCCGGCCTAAGCTCAGTCGGTATCGACGCCGTCGCCACCGGCATAGACGATCTCGACCGTAAGAGCCAGGTCTGGGACCTCTACCGGAAAACCAGCCCGCGCGGCGCCGGCTACGACCTTGGCCGGTTCTGGACCTCACCCTCCGATCCCAAGCTGCGCATTCTCCGGCTGGACCCGTTCCGCGTCCAGGTCATCCGCGGATCCGATCTGCGCAGCCGAATCTGGTCACCCGAGACCGTCACGACCCAGACTCGGGCAGGTTCGGCGATCACCGAGCCGGCCAGCAAGTGACTTACGAGGCGGGCGTGGCGGCTTGGGCGACAGGCTGCTTGATGACCTCGGTGACGCCGGCGATGCCTGAGTGTCCGTAGCCGAGCGCGACTGCACGGTCCAGCAGGCCTTTCAGGAACTCCGGCACATCTGGAGCGACTCCGTGCTGGCGACTGGTTTCGACGAAGTGGCCCATGGCCGCGGCGTGCACATCCACGGTTCCGTCGTGGTTCGGGTACTCACCCGTGCTGATCTGCTCAGCGTGCTCGGTCATCAACCGGGCGAGGAACGGCAGGTGGCCGGTCGCGACGGCAGCCACCTCGTTCGCGGATACTCCCGCAGGTCCGATCAACGCAACGGCGTGGTAGAAACCGGCGAGAGCAGACCACGCCAGCCCGAACAACGCCGTGTCGAACAACGACGCCAAGCCGGCGTCCGGGCCGAGATGAACGGCGTTGCCGAGGGCTTCCAGGGTGTCCTGGTGCACGCCGAACGCTTGCGGAGACCCGCTCAGGAGAAACAACGCTTCCCGGTCGCCCACGAGCCGGGTGCCACTCATTGCGGCCGCATCCAGGTAGTCGGCTCCGAGACCGCCGATCCACTCGGCCATCTCTTGCGCCAAGGCTGGGGTTCCGGAGGCGAGGTTCACGACGAGACGCCCCGCCAGCGAATCTGCTGCGGAGCGCAGCACCTCACGGGCGGCGGCGTAGTCGGTGACCACGACAACCACGAGTGGACTTGACTCGACAGCGGTCACCGTATCGGCCGCGACCCGCGCGCCGTCAGCGGCGAGATCGCTCGCGCGGCGGGCGGAGCGGTTCCACACGGTGGTGGGGTGCCCGTGCGCCAGGAACGCAGCGGCGACGGCCGAGCCAAGCTGACCGAGCCCGAGTACGGAGACCGGGGTGGGCGGGGGGAGTTCGGCGGTTGCCCGAACGGCGTTCACGTCGCCTTTAGAGTCGATTCTCGTCACCAACACAAGATAGGTAACAACCGAATTCTGGGGAAGAGCGTACTTTGACCTTACCTGGGCACTCTCGGGTAACCCACGGGGAACTGTGACGGCACCCCAAGCAAGAAGTCCCAGGACGCCCGGGCAGCGGCGTCCTGGGACACGGTGCCGCGGTCAGGGACAGTTGGTGGCGGGATCACCGTCGATCTCACCGAGGAACTGCCCGAAATCGCCCATGGTGGCATCGTCGCCGAGGATGGCTCGCCTGACGTTGCCAAGGCCGAGCCGAGGCTCTTCCTGCGACGACGCGTGATCACCGACTCCGCCATTGGCGATGGCGAATTGCGCCGATACGACCCCGAAGCAGTTGGAGTTGCCCGATGGGTTGGCCGCCGCCACTGGAGCCGCCACGACACCGGCGAGCAGTCCGACGACCACGGCGATGGCTGGTTTGCGCATAATCTGAGTTCCCTCCACTAGTCGATGGGGCGTGAGCAACGCTCGTCTCGAGCATCGACAGCAAGGCCAGACCGTGCAAACCTTTCGGTTATGGCTGAAACCAAGGTCGGGATGGAGCGCGGCGGTGCGGTTTCGACTGGGGTTGGCTGATCTCGCCCGCACGACGTTCGGCGCCGCGACGCCATACTGCGAGCTGGCGGTCAGCGTCCAGGTACTCCAACAGCCGGCCAGTCCGTTCAGGCGATTGTGGCGTGGCCGCCGCACGCCCATCCCGGCCCAGGCGCGGCGGCTTCAGGACCTGATTCCCGCACATGGCAGCGTCCCAACCTTCCTGGCTCCCGAGAACAGCAGTTGCCTGGACGAAGCTCTCGAAGCGGTGCTGTCCACACCGGCCAAACGAATGCGGTCCGAGCTTGCCGAGATGCGCTGGACGTCGACGCCATCACCGTGGGTCAGCGATCTGGCCTACGGCCGCCGTGACGCCCTCCGGGACCTGGCCGCCGCCATGCGCGCATATCACGACCACGTGCTTGCGCCGTTGTGGCCGAGCATCCAGCAGGTGGTGTCCGCCGAGCTCACGGCCCGCGCCTGGCACCTCGCGGTCCACGGGGCCGAAGCGACGCTCAACTTCCTTCACCCGCAGATCAGCTGGCGCGAAGGAGTCCTGGAAGTCCGGGCTCCGGGGGATCTCGAAATCGACCTGGCGGGACGAGGGCTGCGCCTGATGCCGTCGATCTGGACCCGCTCGGCCGTACCCGTCTCCTGGCGGCACCCCACTCTCGTGTTCCCGATACACGCCACGAGCTGGGCCCAGTTGCCGGCCGACGGCAATCGTGACCGGCTGGCCTCAGTGCTCGGCTCGACCCGCGCCCGGGTGCTGCATGCACTGACCACCGGGCAAAGCACGACCGAGCTCGCCCACGCTGTGAGCATCAGCCCGGCGTCAGCCTCGGCCCACGCCACCGCGCTGCGTGGCGCCGGACTCGTGACCACCCGGCGGGACGGCCAGGCGGTTCGCCACATGCTCACTGAACTCGGCCGGGCGATCGTCGCAGCGAACTCCTCCAGCGTGGAGAGTGCTGCCGTCTCCGGTGCACCAGCTCGGAACGGCAGAGCGCAGAACGGTCAGCCCCAGAACGGTAAGGCGCGGAACGGTAGGGCGCGCTAGGCAGGCCGAGAGGTCATCGCCGATCGGACTCAGCGGCCAGCCGCTTGTCAAGCTCGTCAGTGTCCGCGACGAACCACAGCTGGCGCCCGCGGTTGGTCTCGAGCACGAAATCGCGCAACGGCTTGTTCGCCTCAGTCCGGTCCGAAATGTCGCCCAGGATCGCCAAGCGCACCCGGTAGTTCACGAACTTCTGGGCGATCGCGCCGGCCAGACCGGTGCTCAGCTCGAAGAAATCTTCACCGAGGCGCTCGACCGGCAGGACAACCAGTTCGGCGCCCTGACCTCCCGCCGAGACGATGAGGCTTAGAGCGTCGCCATCACTGCTCAACGCCGGGCCGTCCGGCGCAGCCATCAGAACCGGTACGCCCTGGCGGTATTCGAGGTCATCGGCAGTCATGGCCGCGATCATACGGGCCCGACTCAGCTGGTCGTCCGGCCGCCCGGCGCGGGGATATATCGTCGTCGCGTGAGCCACACCCCCGTCGCCCGCGCCACGACGGAAATGCGCGACCGTGTCATCGACACCGTGGTGGCGGCGTTCGTCTCCGACCCGGCGTTCCGCTACTTCTTCGCCGACGACGCAACGTTCAACATCGAGGCGGCGGCCTTCGCCGCTCACCTGTTCGACCAGCGCGTCAACCGCGGCACCGTCTGGGTTGTCGAGGACGGCGCAGCGGTCGCGATGTGGGACCCGCCGCGGTCTGGCGACGGGCCGGCCGAGGACGGTCACGGGAACAGCGGGCTGGACTTGCCGGCGGCAACGCTCGATCGACTGGAGCGGTACGACGCCGTCGTAGCGGCCGCACTACCTGCCACCCCGCACTGGTACCTAGGCATCCTTGCCACGCATCCGCAATACGCCGGCTTGGGGTGGGGTCGGCTCGCCATGACCGCCGGCCTTGACCGCGCCGCCGAGGCAGGCCTGCCTGCGTACCTCGAAACTACGAATGAACGGAATGTCGAGCTGTACCAGCGAGCCGGTTGGCGGCCCACCGAGTCTTCGGCAGTCGACGATCTCCCGATCTGGGTCATGCGGCACGGCTGAGCGCCGAATGGTCGGCTCAGGTCGCCGACTCCGCCGTCTGCACGATGTCTTCGGCCAGCCGATGGCTGGCAAGTACCCGGCGCGCGCCCACCTCGCAATGATCCGGACGTTCGACGGTGTCGAGCACGTGCTTGATCAACGCGTTGAAGCCGCGCCGCTCCGCAACCGTGTCCCAGGAGCCGAAACTGATCACACGGCGGCCGCCGGCCTGGTCGGACAGCTCGGCCCGGTCCAGGTCGACCACCTCAGCAGATCGGCCAGGACCATGAATCGCGAGCCGTTCCGCGTCCGCACCTACCGCGCGGGCCATCGCATAGGACCCGACCGCAGCAGGAGTACGCAGCACTCCGGTTGCAAGTCCGAAGTACCCCGACGGATCGAGCCTGACATCGGACGCCGCGAGCGCGGCATCTTCACCCAGTAGCCAGCACATCGTGTCGAGGACGTGGATGAGATCGTCGAAGACCGCCTCCCGCGGTGTCTGATCGTGAAGAGCGGCTCGGTGCTTCTCCATCACGGCGAACCGCATGCCGTCGCGCAGCCACTCCTGCGCGCGTAGGTACATCGGCGCGAATCTGCGATTGAATCCCACGGCGAGCAGCAGCCCCGCTCGCTCCGCTCGGCGAACCAGATCCTCGCAGTCGGACAGGTTCGAGGCCAAGGGCTTGTCGACGTAGACGCTCGACCCCGCCGCCAGGCAGGCCGAAACCAGCTCGTGGTGCGCCGCGGTGGCGGCATGGACGAAGACCAGGTCGGGGCGTACCGCGAGCAGTTCGTCGAGGTCGGTGAACAGGTCCTTGAACCGGTGCCGGCGTCCAACCTCGGCCACGTTCTCGGGTGACCGGCTCATCACGCCGACCACCTCGATGTCCGGCCAGTCGAGTAGCAGCGGCAGGTAGAGCTTTCGAGCGATGTCGCCGAGTCCGACGATCCCAATGCGCATGGCGACAAACGTAAAGCCTGTGCGATGGGGTCGTTGGACACTTCCACGCCGGTTCGTCGAGAGTCACGCTGGTCCGATGAATCGCCGACGCGGCGAAGTTGCGACGTGGCTCGTCGTCACGCTCGTCGTCACGCTCGTCGTGTCGTCCGCGTGCTCCGCGACCGGGACGGGGGCACGGCCGCCGGCCACGAATCCAGACGAGACGACGGCCACGCCGACCGGTGAGCCACTCGATCGGCAGGCACTACTGGATCGCAGCCGGGAAGCGTACGGGTCGCCCGGTGGCCTCGCCGTGGTCTACGACGAGGACGGACAGTGGTTCGGCGCATCGGGCAAAGCCGACCTCGCGGGCACCGAAATCGGCCTCGCCACGCGGTTTCGGATCGGAAGCATCACCAAGCCGATCGTCGCCGCCCTCGTCCTTGATGCGGTGGCCAACGGCGACATTGCGCTGGACGACACCGTGAGCGATCTCGTTCCAGGGGATCTGCGAGCTGATCCGCCCATCAGCGTCCGGATGCTCCTTGATCACACGAGCGGTGTCTTCGACCAGCTCAACGAAGGGTCACCGGCCGACATCGATCGGCTCCCGGATGCTGAGATGAGAACCGAGGCGAGATCGCTGGTACGCCGCTACGCCGATGGGGAGCCGGTGATCGCTCCGGACCGGCTGCTCGTGGCCCTCGCCGAGACCCACGACCGGTACTTCCCACCCGGCACCGGCTACCACTACAGCAACACGAACTACCAACTCGCGGTCATGGTGCTCGAGGCGGCTACGGGGGCACCACTAGCCGATCTGATGCGCGAGCGAATCGTCCGGCCGCTCGGCTTGGAGCACACCACGGTCGCGCCGCCGGACACCGAGTCGCCAGGTCTGCGCGGCTACACACCAGGTCGCCGAGACGGCACGTTCAACGACATCACCGACGACCTGATCGGGTTCGGCAACGGCGGCAACGGTGGCATCATCTCGACCGGTGAGGAATTGCTGACCATTATCCGGGCAATCGTCTCGGGCCGGCTGGTTCGTCCACCCCTGCTCACCGAGATGACCACCATGACGTCACAGTCCAACTCCACGTACGGCCTTGGTCTGGCAATGTATGAGCTCTCGTGCGGCACCTTCTTCGGTCACGGGGGCAGCGTCAACGGGACGGTCTCGCTCGCTCTGGCGGACGCAAGCGCGAACCGCGCTGCGGTGATCGCCTTCAATCTGGTCAGCCCCACCGATCCCGAGCTACCGGCGTTGGCAGACGATCTACTGTGCGGGTAGACCGGTGATGTACAAGCCCTGCGCCGCCCGCTACGACCCGCTCACTCTGCCCGCCGGTTTAGCAGGCCCTCTAGCGCAGACCTAGGACGCGGATCATCGTGGCTGTCGACGTACCACCCCGCGTCACGATAGGCATGAAGCACGGTATTGATCACTTCGTAGTCGTAGCCGTCGCCAGGCTGCCGCAAGTGGTACGGCGGCGGGTAGAACGAATCGCCGAGCAAGACGACTCCGGAGTCGGGAACCCAGATGACGGTGGAGTCCTCCGCATGACGGCCACCGATATGCCGTACCTCGACGCCGGCTGGCCAGCTGATCGCGGCGTCGAACTCAACCTGCGGCGGCAGGATCGTAAAGCCGTCCCAAGTCCGCATGGCCCGTTCTCGGGCTCGAAAGCTCGGCCCGAGCCGCGGATTGCCCGCCACCTCGTCGCGTAAGTATCGCGTGCTCCACGGACGTCGGGCCTCGGCCTCGAGGATCCGTCCCCCCAGCCGGTGCCCGACGATCTCGACGTCGGGCCAGGCGCACGCCCCCCAGACGTGGTCCCAATGATGGTGCGTGTAGACGATCGTGTGTGGCGTCGGCAGGCCGGCTGCTTCGACCGCGTTCCGTACGTCCCGTGCGTGCGCTGGGCTGTTCCCGGCGTCAACAAGAACGCTGCCGGAGTCGTCGGCGATGACCGCCACGCACGGTTGGACCTTCCACGGATCCGGATCGTGCGGATACAGCCACACCCGCCCGGCGAGTAGACGCAATGACGGCACTCGACAAACATAGGTGCGCTGGTCGATGAGGCCGTGCGGCAGGGCGGCGATAGCCGGGCAGGCGTGAACTCCGGTGCCGGATCGACGAGCCGGCTGGAAGGCATCCGCAGCCTGCCAACAACGCTGCCGAGCCACGAGGCGAGGGACTAACCTGGCGACCGTGCGCACCGACGAACCGCACGAGCCGGTGCAGGTGACCCGCCTGAGCCCGGCGCAGGTGGCCGACGCCGGCATGGTGATCGCGGCAAGCCACGCCGACTATCCCGGCTTCCGGCACGTCTTCCCGAATGCCCAAGCCAGGCATCGGGCTCTCGGTCCATTCATGGTGGCCACAGCCCGGGACGCGGCAGCGCATGGGCATGGCTTGATCGCCGAAAGCAGCGGAGTCGTTGGTGTGGCGCTGTGGATGCCACCCGGCACATTCCCGCTGTCGAGCGGCCGGAAAGTTCGGATGACTCCGGCGCTAATCCGAATGACCCTGACCGTTGGGGGCGGCGCCATGCGACGCTTCGCTCAGGTGGGCTCAGCCCTCGAGCGCGCGCATCCGCCAGAGCCGTGCTGGTACCTGCAGGCCATGGGCGTGCATCCTCGCGCGCAGCGTCAGGGCGCTGGGTCGCGCCTGATGGCGGCCGGAATCGCGCAGGCAGACAAGGATCAGCTGCCTTGCTACCTGCAGACGTCGGACCCGGCAAACGTCAAGTACTACGAGCGGTTCGGATTCGAGCTCATCCAGCCGGCCATTGCGACCTATCCCGGCGGTCCCACCTATCTCGGCATGAGGCGGCCCGCTGTCCGGATGGACGTACCGCCTACTGCGGGATGAGGTTCTGGCGCCGGTTGAAGTCATCAGCGACTGATTCAGGGTCATACCGAGCTGAAGAAGGTCTGGACGTCGGCCACCAACAGGTCGGGGGTTTCGAGGGCGGCGAAGTGCCCGCCGGTGTCGAAGTCACTCCAGTGGACGATGTTGTTGCCCTGCTCGGCGTACCGGCGGATGGCAATGTCTT
>DATHUM010000114.1:0-1810 GCA_035462225.1 Jiangellaceae bacterium
AGACGACCTTCGCCCAAATCGTGGCCAACGAGCTCGGCATCCCGTCCATCGACGTCAAGGTGATGGAGGGCGACACCGACAACACGCCGTACGGGCTAGGCACCTACGCGTCGCGCAGCACGCCGGTTGGCGGCGCCGCGACCGTCGTGATCGCCCGCAAGCTGCGCGAGAAGGCCACCAAGATCGCCGCCCACCTGCTCGAGGCCGCCGAAGGCGACATCGAGTTCGACTCCGGGAAGTTCTCCGTGAGGGGATCGCCGGACCAGGCGGTCACGATCCAGGATGTTGCGCTTGCCGCGTACACCAACCTGCCCGAGGGCATGGAGGCCGGCCTGGAGGGCGTGCATTACTACGACCCGCCGAACATGACCTACCCGTTCGGCAGCTATGTCGTGGTGGTCGACCTTGACACCGAAACCGGTCAGTGGAAGGTCCGGCGCATGGTCGCGGTCGACGACTGCGGGGTCCGGATCAACCCGATGATCGTCGACGGCCAGATCCACGGTGGCCTGGCGGAGGGCTATGCGATGTCCTCGATGCAGTTCATCACGTTCGACGAGGACGGGAACTGCATCGGCTCGAACTTCATGGACTACCTCATCCCAACTGCCTGGGAGACTCCACGGTTCGAGTTGGGCGCGACGGTCACACCGTCGCCGCACCACCCGATCGGTGCCAAGGGTGTCGGAGAGTCGGCAACGGTCGGGTCTCCGGCCGCCTTCGTCAACGCGGTCATCGACGCGGTGGCGGACCGGGGAATTCGCAACATCGACATGCCGGTGCTGCCGTCCCGGGTGTGGCACGCGCTGCAGGAGGCGTCGCGGTCGTGACCGGATCTGTGCTGGCCGAGTCCGCTGAGCTGTCCGCGCGGGGCGAGCCGTTCGTGCTGGCGACCGTCGTGTGGCGGCGTGCTCCGTCGTCCGGCCAGATCGGGTCCAAGGCAATGGTGCTGCCCGATGGTTCGATGCGCGGGTGGCTCGGTGGCGCCTGTGCTACGCCCGCCGTCCGAAGGGAGGCGGTGACCGCCCTGGCCGACGGGCGGGCCCGCCTCCTGCTGCTGGGCGTCCCGGCGGACGTGGCCGATGCCTTCGGTGACGGCGTCGAGGTGATCCCTATGGCGTGCGGCAGTGAGGGAGCGCTCGCGGTGTACCTGGAACCAGTTGTGCCGGCGCCGCTGGTGGTGGCCGTCGGCGATTCCCCGGCGGTGTCCACCCTGGCCGGGCTCGCCCGCGAACTCGGCTGGCGAGTCGCGACGGCGTCCGGGGCGGACGACTTCGACGCGACCGCGGTCGACGCGGGTACGGCGGTCGTGGTCGCGACCCAGGGTCACGACGACGAAGAGGCATTGCAGGCCGCCCTGCGCACGCCGGCCGGCTACATCGGCCTGGTCGCGTCGCGCCAGCGCGCCGAGGTCACGTTCGGCTACCTGCGTGACAGGGGAGTGGCCGACGCCGACCTCGACCGGGTCCAGGCGCCAGCCGGACTGGATCTCGGCTCGACGGACCATCGCGAGATCGCCGTCGCGGTGCTGGCCGAGTTGGTGGCCCGGCGGGCGAGAGGCGAACTGCGCAAGCCGGTGGCCGCGGCCGCTGCCGCCCTTGCCACCGCGGTCGATCCGATCTGCGGGATGACCGTCGAGATCGCCACCGCCAAGTGGACCCTGGAGCGCGACGGTCAGACCTGGTACTTCTGCAACCCCGGCTGCCTCGAAGCGTTCAAGTCCTCCATCCCGCGTTGATCATGCACAAACGGGAACCGCGACACGCCGACGCACTCCCTTTGATGGTGGGTTCCAGCCAACCGGCGTGTC
>DATHUM010000115.1:0-5886 GCA_035462225.1 Jiangellaceae bacterium
CGCCGCGCCGGCTGTGAACCACGCCTGCAGCGCGGCCGGCTCGGTGTGGGGGAGCGACCACCCGATCTCGTCGGCCAGCTCGACGACCGTGTCGACCCGGAGGCCGCCGTCGAGATGGTCGTGCAGCAACACCTTGGGAGCGGCGAGAATCTCCTCGCGAGTCGGGGTCATGTGATCGACGGTACCGCTTATCCATAGAGTGAGCGTTCATGGTTTCCGTGCTGCCCGATCCGGCCACGCCGTTCGGCCGCCGGGTCCGCGACCGGTTCCGCGACGAGGAGGTCATCTGGCTGACGACGGTCGGCCGAGACGGCACACCGCAACCGAACCCCGTGTGGTTCATCTGGCCGAGCGAAGAGGAGATCCTCACCTACAACATGCCGGCCGCCCATCGCCTGGCCCACATCGCCGAGCGGCCGGCCGTGTCCTTGCATTTCAACAGCGCCGAGGACGGTAACGACGTGGTCGTGGCGCGCGGTATCGCCGAGCGGGCGGACGGCGAGCCGCCACCGCACGAGTCGCCGGCGTACCTGGCCAAGTATCGCGCCGCCATGCTCGAGATCAGTGGCAGCCTCGAGGCGTTCGCATCCGACTACCCGGTACCTGTGCGGGTGCGCATGATCCGGATTCGCGGCTACTAAGGGAGTGGCCACGGCGCTGCCTCTCGCCGGCGCGCTAGCCGGGCTGTCGTCTTCCTCGACCACGCGGAGTGAGCGGATCCCTGCGGGCGAGCAGGCCCGAACGGTAGGCTCGTGATCATGGCGAGCAGCGTCTACGTCGCCTCCGCCGAGGGCGAATCCGGCAAGTCCACGGTCGCGCTCGGCATGCTCGAACTGCTCGTCGGACGGGTCGGCCGGGTGGGCGTGTTTCGCCCGATCGTGCGGTCCGACAGCCGGCCCGATTACGTCCTGGAGATGCTGCTGGACCAGGACGGCGTCGACATCCCGTACGCCGAGGCGGCCGGGGTCACCTACGAGGACGTGCATTCCGATCCGGATGCTGCGCTCACCACCATCATCGAGCGCTACCACGCGATAGCCGACCACTACGACGCCATCGTGATCGTCGGCAGCGACTACACCGACGTCGCCACGCCGACCGAGTTGTCGTACAACGCGCGCATCGCCGTCAACCTCGGGGCACCGGTGCTGCTCGTGGTCGGCGGCCAGAACCGGTCCGCCGCCGAGATCCGTGCCGTCGCAGACATCGCCGTAACCGAACTGGCGGCCAACTACGCAAAGCTGCTAGCGATCATCGCCAATCGGGTCGACCCCGGCGAACTGGACCCGATAAGAGCCGCGCTGGCCGGCAAGGTGCCGGGTTATGCCATTCCCGCAGAGCCGTTCCTCACCGCGCCGGCCATCGCAGACCTCAAAGCGGCCTGCAGCGGCGTTCTCGTCAGCGGTGACGCACAACTGCTCGACCGCGAGGCGCTGGGTCTGCTCATCGGTGCCATGACCTTGCCCAACGTGCTCGACCGGCTTGTCGACGGCGGTGTCGTCGTCACCCCGGGCGATCGCGCTGACGTCCTGCTCGGGGTCCTGATGGCCCACGCCTCCCAGACATTTCCGTCGTTGTCCGGTGTCGTGCTCACCGGCGGGCTGCAACCGGCCCCAGCCGTCGTCCGGCTGCTCGAGGGCGTCGACACCCGGCTGCCGGTCATCCTCGCCGAAACGGACACCTTCGAGACCGCCACCAGACTGGCGGGCACGCGGGGGCGGGTGTCTCGCGACTCGCCACGAAAGGTGGAGGTCGCCCGCTCGTTGTTCGCATCCCACGTCGACGGCACCGCGCTGTCGGCACAGCTGGACGTCACCCGCAGTGAGGTCGTCACACCGCTGATGTTCGAGTACGAACTGCTGGATCGCGCCAGAGCCGCCGGCCGGCACATCGTCTTGCCGGAGGGAGACGAGGAGCGCATCCTGCGGGCGGCCGACAGCCTGCTGCGCCGGACGGTTGCGATGCTCACCCTGCTCGGCGACCCTCCGGCGGTACGAGCGAAGGCGCAGCAACTCGGCCTCGACATCTCCGCAGCCCGGGTGCTCGACCCGTACGATCCCGACCTCCGGGCGCGCTTCGCGACCGAGTATGCGCGGTTGCGGGCCCACAAGGGCATGACCGTCGAGGCGGCCCGAGACGTCGTGGTCGACGTCTCGTACTTCGGCACCATGATGGTGCTGCTGGGCATGGCGGACGGAATGGTATCCGGGTCCGTGCACACGACCGCGCACACCATCCGGCCTGCGTTCGAAGTCATCAAGACCTCGCCTGGCGTGTCGGTAGTATCCAGCGTGTTCTTCATGTCCCTTCGCGACCGGGTGCTGGTGTACGGCGACTGCGCGGTAGTCCCGGACCCCACAGCGGACCAGCTTGCCGATATAGCCATCTCTTCCGCCGCTACCGCCGCCCAGTTCGGCATCGAGCCGCGGGTTGCCATGCTGTCCTATTCGACCGGCGAGTCAGGATCCGGAGCCGACGTCGACAAGGTTCGCGAGGCGACGTCTCTGGTACGCGCCCGCGAGCCCGGGCTGTCGGTCGAGGGGCCGATCCAATACGACGCCGCAATAGACGCGTCGGTCGCGCAGACCAAGTTGCCTGGCAGCGATGTGGCCGGGCGTGCCACCGTCTTCGTGTTCCCGGACCTCAACACCGGCAACAACACCTACAAGGCGGTCCAGCGCTCGGCGGGCGCGGTCGCCATCGGCCCGGTCTTGCAGGGACTTCGCCGGCCGGTCAACGACCTGTCGCGGGGCGCGACCGTCAGAGACATCGTCAACACCGTGGCGATCACGGCTATCCAGGCCGCCACTGGAGAAAGCGATGGCTGACGCGGTCCTGGTGCTCAACTGCGGCTCGTCGTCGATCAAGTACCAGCTCATCGACGGGACCGGCACCGTGCTGGCTCGCGGGCTGGCCGAGCGGATCGGCGAGGATTCCGGCCACCTGACCCACACCGGGCCGGATGGAGACGTGGAACGGTCCGAGCCGATAGCCGACCACGAAAGCGGCCTGCGGGCCATCCTGAGCGCATTCGACGAGTCCGGCCCGCCCCTGGACGGGGACCGGCTGGTGGCCGTCGGTCACCGCGTCGTGCACGGCGGCGACCGGTTCGCCGACCCGGTGCTGATCGACGACGAGGTCATGGACACGATCCGTGAGCTGATCCCGCTGGCTCCGCTGCACAATCCCGCCAACCTGACCGGCATCGAAGTGGCTCGCAAGATCTTCGCGACGGTTCCGCACGTCGCCGTGTTCGACACCGCGTTCCACCAGACCATGCCGGCGCACGCCTACACCTACGCAGTGCCGCGGCAGTGGCAGCACGATTACGGCGTCCGCCGTTACGGCTTTCACGGTACTTCGGTTGCGTACGTGGTGGGTGAAGCCGCCCGGCTGCTCGGCCGCCCGGCCGGCGACACCAACCTGATCGTCGCGCACCTCGGTAACGGCGCGAGCATCACGGCCGTCACCGGCGGGCGCAGCGTGGACACCTCGATGGGGCTCACGCCGCTGGAGGGGTTGGTGATGGGCACCCGCAGCGGCGACCTCGATCCGGCGATCGTCGGGCACCTGGGCCGGCTCGCCGGCATCGGCGCCGAGCTCGTCGACGAGGCGCTCAACCGCAAGAGCGGGTTGCTGGCCCTCGCCGGGGCCAACGACATGCGCGAGGTCCACCGCAAGGCCGCGGCAGGCGACGACGGCGCATCGCTGGCGCTGGGCGTGTACTGCTACCGGCTGCGCAAGTACATCGGCGCCTACTACGCGGTGCTGGGGCGGGTCGACGCGATCGTGTTCACCGCGGGCGTCGGCGAAAACGATGCCGACGTGCGGGCCCGGTCCCTGGCCGGGCTGGAGCGTCTCGGACTCGAGGTCGATCCCGCACGCAATACCGCGTCCGACGGCGGCGCCCGGTTCATCTCACCCGACGGCACGGACGTGGCGGTGCTGGTCATACCCACCAACGAGGAACTCGAGATCGCTCGCGAGGCCCGCGCCATCGCCCTACCTCGCTGATCACGTGCCGCGCAGCACGGCGTGCACCGATTGCACTGCCGCAGAACCCTCACCGACCGCCGAGGCGACCCGCTTCATCGATGCCGCACGGACATCGCCGACGGCGAACACCCCGGGACGGCTGGTCTCGAGCAGGTACGGGTCCCGGTCGAGCGACCAGTGGTCGGGTTTCAGCTGCGGCCCGGTGACGAGGAAACCGTGCTGGTCCCTGACCACCTGCCCATCCAGCCAGTCCGTCCGCGGCCGGGCGCCGATGAACACGAACAGGCCTGCCGCGGACAATTCCTCGGTCGTGCCGTCCGTCGCTTCGAGCACGACCGCAGACAACCGCTCGCGTCCCCGGACGGCGACCACCCTACTGCCGGTCCGCGTCACGACGTTGTCCCTGCGCTGGATTCGCTCGATGAGGTACTGTGACATCCGCTCGTCCAGACTGGCGGCTCGGACGACGACCGTCACCTGATCCGCAGCCTGCGCCAGATGCAGTGCGGCCTGGCCGGCCGAATTGGCTCCACCCACGATCACCACGTGCTCGCCCTTCCAGGCGTCTGGCTGGAAGGCGCTCGCGCCGTAGTACACACCGGCGCCGGTCAGCTCGTCGATCCCCGCCGCGTCCAGCCGCTGGTACTGGACGCCCATGGCCAGGATCACGGACCGGCAGTGCACCTCGTGCCCGTCGTCAAGGACCACGATGTGGTGCGGGTAGGCGTCTTTCAGGCGTACGGCGCTGCGCGGGGACACCAGGACCGAACCGAAGCGTCTCGCCTGCGCAAGCGCTCGGCGGGCGAGCTCGGCTCCCGACACTCCGCCCGGAAACCCAAGGTAGTTCTCGATGCGGGAGCTCAGGGCGGCCTGGCCACCTGCTGCTTCGGCCTCGATGATCAGCGTCCGCAGGCCCTCCGAGCCGCCGTATACGGCGGCCGCGAGGCCGGCCGGGCCGGCACCTACGACGATCAGGTCGTAATAATCCACGTCCGGTGTGCCTGACAACCCGAGCGCCTCCGCGACGACGACCGGGCTCGGGTCGGCCAGCACGCGACCGTCGTCGAGGATCAGCAGTGGCAGAGTCGGCGCTGACCCGGCCGCAACGAGCAACGGCTCTGCGTCCGGCAGGTCGGCGTCCACCCAGCGGAACGGCACCAGGTTCCGGGCGAGGTACTCGCGGAGCCGGTGCGTCTCGGCGCTCCACCGCTCGCCGACAAGGCGTATGCCGATTTCCGGGCGTGGCCGAGTGGCGTTCCAGTCCCCCAGCAACTCGTCGATCACCGGGTAGAGGTGTTCGTCCGGGGGATCCCAGGGCTTGAGGATGTAATGGTCGAGCGACACCTCGTTGATCGCCGCGATGGCGGCGTCGGTGTCGGCGTACGCGGTGAGCAAGACGGAGCGCATGTGTGGTTGC
The DNA here is from genome assembly GCA_035462225.1 of Jiangellaceae bacterium. GTDB lineage: Bacteria > Actinomycetota > Actinomycetes > Jiangellales > Jiangellaceae > JASLBX01. The sequence goes on from DATHUM010000115.1 coordinate 5,414, forward strand.
AGTCGCTTGGCGGCCGCGAGCAGTTCGGTTCCGGTCTGCCCGGGCATTCTCTGATCCGCCACCATCACGGCCACCGGCGTGCCCCTTCGGGTCGCCCGCTCGACCACCTCCATGGCGTCTGGTCCGGATCCGGCCCCGACAACCCGGTAACTGTGGCCGTACCGGACGCGCAGGTCCGCGACCACCGCTTCGAGGACGGGCGGGTCGTCGTCGACACCTACCAGAAGCGGCACCGAGAGATGCCCTTGACTCTTAGCCGTCATCGGTGCTCCTCGCGGATGGCCGCACCGGAAGCTCGGCCGAGAACACGGTGTCGCCGGGACGGGACCGGACGGACAGGCGCCCGCCGTGCACGTCGGTAACGATCTGGTGCGAGATATTAAGGCCCAGGCCCGTGCCTTGGCCGGGCGGTTTCGTCGTCACGAACGGGTCGAAGACCTGTCCCTGCAGGTCGTCCGGAATCCCCGGGCCGT
>DATHUM010000116.1:0-9425 GCA_035462225.1 Jiangellaceae bacterium
GCACAACTACCGCCCAGACCGAATCCGATCGCACTGTGACCGCAGGCACCAAGTGGCCGCAGCATCAGCTCGAAGCCCTCGAGGACCAGCTAGCAGACGCCGGTGACAACAGCTTGTACCAGGCTCAACAGGACGCTTACCTGAGCTTCTTGGAGCAGAAGGCCGCGGCTGCGAACGGTGGAGAGCCGGCCATCGAGGCCAGCGCCGACGACTCGGGCGGACCATGGCTGGTCGGCATCGGTCTCGTCGCCATCGTCGCCATTGCCAGCATCCTCGCCGCAATCCTTCGGTCTCGCCGGCCGGAGGCCGTCATTCAGGACGAGCGCGACACGGTGAACGTGTAAGCCTCGTGGCACTACCAGCGGCCACCCCGGGGTAAGCCCGGGGTGGCCGCTCAACGCGATCACGGCTCAGGGCTGCGGTGCGGTGGCAGCCGGACGGTCGGCCTGAAATGGAGCCGAAAGCACCGCCCTCGGTATCAGTTCCCGGCGTCGATCACCGCTGCACGCCGTCCATCGCTGACGTGACGACGGGCGCAGAGATGCTGCAGGCTAAGCTTCGGTGACAACTGCCCAATTTTGGGCGATCTACACCGGTTCGCCCGAAGCCTCGTGCCCGGGGTTCCCCACGTCTGCCGGAGGCACCCGCCGGGCCGCTTGCTGATTTCGGTCAGGCACACGTTCGTCGCGATGCGGTATAGCCAGCTCCCGATCGAACTCCGACCTTTAAGCCGGGCAGCCCGCTCTAGGCTCGCCGCACACTTCCTGCACCATGTCGTCCGCGTCATCCAGCGAAGCCGTCATCCGGTAGCAGTGCGCATGCAGCTCACGGCGGTAGGTCTCCATCAGCTCGCGAAATGCTGTTTCGTCGCCCCGCTGGGCGGCGGTCACCAGCTGTTCGCCATCGGTGGCCACAGGTTTGCTCGTCCATACCTCGCTCAAGAGTTGACGTTTCGTCCGCCTGTACAGGCCATTCGCGTACGCAGAACTCATCAAAGCAGTTCAGCCCTGCGGGCTCCGGTCGTTCCCCTTCAGAAGGGCGGCTTGTCGTCGGGGTCGAAGATCTGCGCGTCTTGCCGTTCGAGCTCGCCAAGCTGAACCTTGGGCACGCGACGCGGCACCGGTGGCAGAATCGGCGGCCCGCAGTCGCACGGTTGGTCGCAGTCACATTCTGCGGGCCGCGATTGCCAAACGTACCAACCGTCCGGCGAGAACCGCTCCCCGTCATAATCCGGCACGGGCACCGGCAGTCGGTCGATGATCGGCGGTGGTCTCGACTCATGCCGGTGCCCGAGCGCACTCGTCCACACCGTCAAGCCCGGCTCCGGACGCTCGGCCCGCCAGCCAGCCTCATGTTTGAGCCGATGGTCGTGGCGGCACTTCGGTTCGAGGTTGTCCTCGTCGGTCAGCCCACCCGCCGCGTGGTCCAAGCGATGATCCTGGTCTGCCGAGCGCGCTGGAGCCCGGCAAGCAGGGTGAACGCACACGCGGTCGCGTATCTCGACCCACCTTCGCAGGCCCGCTCCCGGTACCCGCCGACGCCGGTCACGAGCCCCGAGATGGTCACCTGCCCCGAGATGGTCACCTGCCCCGAGATGGTCATCAGCCCGAGGAAGGCCGCTGATCCGGTATACGCCAGCGATCTCGGCCAGCACTTGCTCCCAACCACTGGCTTCTGGCAATGACGACGGTGTCTTCGCGAGCGCGGTAAGCAATTCGGCCGAGACGGCCAGCTCGACCACACCTGCTCGGCGGCCACCGCGCCTGAATCGGCTACCACCGACGGTGGTCGGGCGAGCCTTGAGCAGTCCCCCGCCGATGGCACATCCGTGAACATTGCACAGCACGTACCGCCATTCGGCAGAGTGCATTCGGGCGACGAGGTCCCGGGCTTGGCTCGCTGGGATGTATCCCCACGGCGGAATCTGCCCGGGACGCTCGTCAAAGCCCAGCGCGGCAGACAGTTCGATCCGCAACTCCGGGACGGCCCAAGGCCTGATCTCGGGCACCCGCTCACCCGGCGCGACATCCAGACCGCCCGTAAGATCGCCGCCGGACCCTCCGGTACCGCCACCACCATCGGCACCGTCGGTATAGCCGCCAGCGCCACCGCCCTGGCCGCCTATGTCACCGCCCCCACCGCCGGCGCTACCGCCCCCACCGCCAGTGTCACCGTCCTCACCGCCAGTGTCACCGTCCTCGTCGCCAGTGTCACCGTCCCGGCCCCCCGCGGCGCGTCCTCCGCTCGGTTGGTCTCCGGGATCGACATAAGGGTTGGCGAGCACATAGGCGGTTATCTCGGCGTCCGTCATTCCCTGGAATGTCCCGTCGGTCATGCCGATGAACAGGTCGGACCGGATGTGGTCGATCGGGCGCCGGTCACCGGCACGCTTGCACGCCCGGGCCATCGCGTCGATGCGTTCGGAGGCCGCCGCAATGCGGTCCAACGGCTGCTGGTAACCGCCGAGGTTGGCGGTGCCGTCCGGGTTTCGTGAACCGACCACTCGACGAGTCCGCACGGACTCGCGGTACCTTATCTCGGCCAATTCGGGATCTATCGCCAGACATGCTCGCTTGATCCGGTCGATCAGCTCGCCCACCATCAATCGCGGCGCTTCGGGCAGCAGCCGGTCGCACACCTCGCCGGCCTGGGCGCTGGTCAAGCTCTGGGTCCAATCGACGAATGCGCGAGCCCTCGGCTCGTCCAGCTCACCTCGAAGCATCGCCTCGCCGAGCATCGGTAGCCGGTCGAAGACGTCCATCGCCAAATCGAATGTGTTGACGGCGCGCGTTCGAGACCACACCAGAGCCGCTCGCGCCTCCTCACACGAGAACTCGGTGGGGAACTTCATCCGCTCAACCGTCTCCACCGAGCCAGGCCGGCGCAGGCCCGTCTCTCGAAGAACCGAGAGGAAGACGGCCCGGTCGTGACACAACTGCCGGTACGCCGCCTCTAACAGCCGGACCACGTCGGACCCGCGCACCTGCTCGACCGGTGTTGCGTCCAGCACCTCGGCCAGCATCGGCCCAGGCGGAAGCACATCAACCTCATCGGGCGCGGGAAAAGGCACATGGTCACCGGACTCGGCCGGGTTTCCGGGCTGTGCGACGGCCATGATCGAGCACCCCTCACGGATGACATACGTCCAGTAAGGACTGCGCGTTTCATTACGTCATGGCCGCGCTCATCACGTGGGGTCTTCGCCGCATCTCTCGTGCTTCATACGCTACATCGAAACTTGTGTTCGCACAAGAGCCTTTGGCACGTTGACCGCCGGTGGGCCACGCCGCTGGTTGAGTCCGGGGTTTCTCGTAACGTCCGACCCGCGGTGGCCGAGCGCGGACGCAGTGGGGGGAGCGTCCCGCCGGCCACCGTCATCGGCATTCGAAACGAGCAACTGGAGCAAGGATCCCCCGCGGTCTTCCTGCAATTGTCGCAAACACCCCTGACCCGGGTTTCGAGGTCGACGGCGGGCCGGACCTGAGCTTTGACTTCGACGCCGACCTGACCGAACACGCGCAGAACTATCGCGACCAGGACCTGGTCAACTTGTTCTACTGGTGCAACGTCATCCACGACGTCATGTACGGCTACGGATTCAACGAGGAATCGGGCAACTTCCAGGCCACCAACTACACCGGTCAGGGTGTCGGCGGCGACGCCGTCAACTGCGAGGGAGCCGACGGCGGCGGCACCAACAACGCCAACTTCGCGACTCCTGCCGCTGACGGTGGTGCGCCCCGGATGCAGATGTTCCTGTGGCCGGGCAACCAGTTCGGCTCGCAGAACCAACTCGTGATCGACGGTGTCGGTGCATTTGGAGGGAACTTCGCACGCTTCTCGGCAGCACCCACCAACGCTGGACTAAGCGGTGAGATCGTCGACGCAGGCAACGGCTGCGACGCCGCGCAGTATCCGGCGACGCTGCCGGACGGCGACTGGATTGCTCTGGTCGCGACCGGAACCTGCAACAACGTGGTCAAAGGCCAGGTCGCTCAGGCCCAAGGAGCCAGCGCGGCGGTCGTCACCGGTACCACGGCCATCCTCACCGGGCCGATCACGCTGCCACGGGTCGAGATCCCGATGATGAGTCTCAGCACAGCCGACGGCGACCCCGTCCGGGCGGCGCTGCCGGTAACGGGCACGGTGCGCAAGCACCCGGACCACCCGGGAATCCGCTCCGGCGATCTCGACAACGGCATCATCATTCACGAGTACGGGCACGGCATTTCCAACCGTCTCGTCGGTGGGCCGGGCATCAACTGCATCGGCGGCGACGAGCGGATGGGTGAAGGCTGGAGCGACTACTACGCCATCACGATGCTCATCGACCCCGAGTTGGACGACTTCGACGGTCCGCGTGGGCTGGTGCCGTACTCGCTGTTCCAGCCCAACCGCCAGGGCAACGGGTTACGGCCGCGGCCGTACTCGCGCACCTGGGACATCCAGCCGTTCAGCTACGACAGCATCAAGACTGGCGGTTGGTTGGGCGGTGCGTCGTTGGCCGCTCCGCACGGCATCGGCCATGGCTGGAACTCGGTGCTGATGGACATGACCTGGGATCTGATCGACAAGCACGGGTTCAACCCGAACCTGTACGAGCCGTGGCACACCGGCGGCAACAACCTGGCCATGCAGCTGGTCACGGACGGTCTGAAGATCCAGGGCTGCAACCCGACCTTCGTGGTCGGCCGGGACGCCATCCTGACCGCCGACGAGGCACTCACCGGTGGGGAGAACCAGTGCACGATCTGGGCGTCCTTCGCCCGGCGTGGCCTCGGCTACAGCGCCGACGACGGCGGCACCACTGGCCGCAATGACGGCACCGAGGCGTTCGACACGCACCCGGACTGCGCAAACGATTTCGCCGGACTTGTCACGGCCCAGCCGGCGGTCAACACCGTCACTGCGGGGCGGACGGTGCCGATGGTGTTCAACCGGCCCGAGCTGAGCGGGTTGGACGTGTTGGCGCCGAACTCGCCGTTCTCGCGCCGGGTCGACTGCGAGACCTTCGCAGTGCCAAGCGACGATCCGCCTCGGATCACGCCGCGGGCCGCACCGGTCGCCGCGATGACGGCGGGCGACTCGTCGCTGACCAGAAGTACGAACGGCCGGTACACCTTCCGGTGGCAGACCCAGGAAGACTGGGTCGACACCTGCCGCGAGTTCGTCCTGACGCTCCAGAACGGCGAGCAACACCGCGCCTACTTCCGCTTCGTCGAAGCCGAGGATTAGGAGCATCCGGCATGCGTAACAACCCCGGAAAGGTGGTGAACTAAGCACGGCGCGAAGCCCGTTGATCGCTCGGTCAGCCGAGTCAGCGATCACCGCGGCTTCGCACCCGTAGTCCTCATTGCTCAAGATCAAGTGGTCGGCGACACGCCGGTCCGCCGCGGTCGGTTGGGGCGTGTCGCGACCACTTGATCTTCGGCTGAGCATGCAACTCCCGCGATCAACTGCGGGCGAGTCGCCGAGCGGCCAGGGCGAAGCCGACGGCCGCCATCACGGCAAGTGTCACCAGTGCGGTCGTATCCAGCCCACCGTCCGTCCACGGCGTGCGGATCGCATCGACCAGCAGACCCGTCGGAGTCCACCCGGCGATGTCGTTGAGAGCGTCGGGCAGCACGCCCGGCGGAGGCCCGCCACCGACCAGGAAGAACGTACCGAAGAACAACACGAGGCCGAGTCCCTGCGCCGCCCTGGCGCTCGGCATGAACGATCCCAGCAGTACGCCGATGGCGGCGAACGCTGCGACGCCGACTGCGAAACCGGCCGCCACGCCGGCCACCGACTCCGGCGCTGCGAGATCGAAGCCGGAGTATGCCAGGCCGATCATCGCACCGGCCCCGACGACCGCCAGGATCGCGAGCACTGACACCTGCGAGACGACCATCGCACGGGACGGCACTCCAGCCGACTGGAAGCGGCGAAGCACGCCGCTGTCGCGGTAGCTCGCGACGTGAGTGGGCGTACCCATGAACCCCATGGCCGCGATGGCAGCACCGAGGTAGGACGTGACGTAGAAGGACGTCCCGTCAAGGCCGACGAATACGGGGTCGTTGTCTCCGCTGAACGAGGCGAGCAGCAGCACCATGAGGAGGATCGGGAACATCAGACTGACCACGAGCACGATCGGCTCGCGGGCCAGCAGCTTCACCTCGGTCCAGGCCAGGTATGCGGTCATGAGGATGCTCCTTCATCTATCCGGCGGCCGGTCAGGGTAAGAAACACGTCCTCGAGGGACGGGTAGTGGGTTCGGTAGTCGTCCGGCGTCACACCGCTTTCAGCCAGAGCAGCGGCCACCCGGGCAGCGACCGGGCCCCGCCCTGCTACCGAGACCTCGCCGGCGTCGACGGTGAGCGACTCCACTCCAGGGACCGCGAGCAACGGCCGCGGGTCGTGTCCGTTGGCGGTGAAGGTCACGGTGACCACACCACCGGTGCGGGTGGTCAACGCCCGCGGGGTGTCGCACGCGGCCACCCGTCCGCCGTCAACGACGGCAACCCGGTCGCACAGCGCTTCGGCTTCCTCCATGAAATGCGTCACCAAGACGACCGTGGCGCCGCGATCGCGCACCTGGCGGACCAGGTCCCACGTCGCGCGGCGGGCGGTCGGGTCGAGCCCGGTGGTGAGTTCGTCGAGAAAGACGATCTCGGGGTTGCCGAGCAGCGCGAGGGCAAGAAACAGCCGCTGCTTCTGACCTCCGGACAGCGCGGCGAAAGGTCGGCTTCGCAGCTCCTCCAGGCCCCAGGCGGCCAACGTGCCGGCCACATCTACCGGCTCCTCGCGCAGCCGGCCGAACAACCGGATCGCCTCGACAACCCGCAGCCGGTCCGGAAGCGCTGAGGACTGCAGTTGGGATCCCATCCGGCGGCGCAGCCGGCCGGCGTCGCGAGCCGGGTCGAGCCCGAGGACCTCGACCTTTCCGCTCGTCCGGTCGCGCAGTCCCTGCAGGATCTCCACGGTGGTGGTCTTGCCCGCACCGTTGGAGCCCAGGATGCCGAAGATCTCGCCACGCTCGACGGCGAACGATACGTCGTCGACCGCGACGGTCTTGCCGTAGGTCTTGTGGAGGTTCTCCACGGTTATGACGGTGTCCATGCAGGTCAACGTACGAGCGGGAGCCGACCGCCGTCGTCGGCGAAAATGAGGCTTCTAGTCGTACTCCGTTCGCGGTACGCGACAGTCCGGCTACTCGCCGGGACGTACCAGGCCGGTTTCGTACGCCAGGGCGGCCGCCTGCACGCGGCTTTCGAGGTCGAGCTTGGTCAGCAGCCGCGACACGTGGGTCTTGGCGGTGAGCTCGGAGATGTACAGCCTGGCGGAGATCTCCTTGTTCGAGCAGCCGCGCGCGACCAGTGCGAGCACTTCGCGTTCTCGATCGGTGAGCACATCGAGCGCCGTCGGTACGGGCCGGTCCCTGCTCAGCCGCGCCGCCACCAGGTGGTCGACCAGCCTGCGCGTGGTGGCAGGTGAGATCACCATGCCTCCGTGAGCGGCGGCCCGCACGGCGTCCAGCAGCTGTCTCGGCGGCGTGTCCTTGATCAGGAAGCCGGCGGCGCCGGCCTCGAGGGCGTCGAAGGCGTTCTCGTCGGTGTCGAAGGTGGTCAGGATGAGGACCTCAGGCGGGTCGCTCATGCTACGGATCTGGGCTGTCGCCTCGATCCCGGACATGCCGGGCATTCTGATGTCCATCAGCATGACATCGAGCTGATGGCTGCGCGCCAGCTCCACGGCGGTCCGGCCGTCGCCCGCCTCGGCCACGACCTCGATGTCGGCGTCGGCGTCCAGCAGAGCCCGGAAGCCGGCGCGAACCAATTCCTGGTCGTCCACCACGGCCACCCGGATCACGTGGCCTCCTCCCCCGGTTCACGCGGAAACCGCGCCTTGACCCGGAAGCCGCCGTCGGACGGACCGGCGTCCAGCCGACCACCGTAGAGCGCCACCCGCTCGGCCATGCCGCGCATACCCTGCCCCGGCGCGACCTGGCCGACGACGTGTCCGGCGTTGTACACCTCGACCTCCAACGTCTCGGGCAGTTGACGGATCGTGACCGACGCCCGCGCCTGCGGAGCGTGCTTGACCACGTTCGTCAAAGCCTCCTGCACGACGCGGTAGGCCGCGAGGTCGAGTCCAGCTGAAAGGGGGCGAGCCGAGCCCTCCGTTGTGATCGCGACCACCACTCCGGCCTCGCGAACCTGCTCGACAAGCCGAGGCACGTCGTCCAGACCGGGCTGGGGTTCAACCCGCGGGCCGCGCGGGTCAGGGTCACGGAGCACGGCCAGCATGCGGCGCATCTCCGACAGCGCCTCCCGTCCGGTCCGCTCGATCACCCCGAGCGCCTCGGCGGCTTCGGCCGGCCGGGTCTCCGCCAAATGGGCCCCTACGCCGGCCCGCACGGTGATGACGCTCATCGCATGAGCGACCACGTCATGCAACTCGCGGGCGATGCGAGCCCGTTCGTCGGCGACGGCGCGTTCGGCCAGCTCCTGCCGCGCCTTCTCCAGGGCACTGGTCTTGTCCTCCAGTTGCTGGGTGTACGACCGCCTGGCCGCCAGGACGACGCCGAGTGCCCACGCGAGCGCGAACATGACTGCGACGTAGCCGATCTCCAGCAAGTCGCTGTCCGCCCACCAGCCGCTTGCCGCGGCCACGAACATCCAGACCGGGGAAACCAGCGCAATCGCGCGCAGCCACAGCGGCTGACCCCAGCTGCCTGCCGCGTACAAGGCGGCAAGCGCGGGCAGTGACTGGAACAGGCTGGCCTCGTGTCCGGCGGTCAGCCACAACGGATAGGCGACGCTGAGCGTCAAAATCACCGCGAGCGGGTTCAGGTGCAGCGCGAGCAGCGGCATGGTGTTGAGGGCGAGCAGCACCAGGTCAATCGGAACGTTGGTCTGTACGAACCCGCCGGTCTCGAACAAGGACGCGACGAATACCGCCGTCAGCACAACGGTGACGGCGAACGAACGTCTCGCCGAGTCGATCATTTCGGACACCTACGCTACTCGGCCGCGTTCGCACCGGGTGATCGCCGCGGTCTCCCGCCCGGCTCACTGCCAGGTGCACACGGACCAGGAGCCGGCCCCCTCTTCGCGCGCCTGGTCCTCGGCGTCCTGGTACATCCGCGCAAGTCGCGAGTCCTCGTGCGCGTATCGCGGCACCCGGCGAGCGAGGCCGTCGCGAATCAGGAGTTGACCGATGTCCTGGCCGGCCATCCTGGTGGCCCGCAGGAGGCGTCCATGGACGTCCCGGTCCGGCCCCGACTCGGTCCCGACCAGGCCCACCGTCTCCCCCGAGATGAGTTCCTCCATTGCCGCGAACGATTCCGAGTAACCGCACTCGTCCACTTCAGGCGCGTCGACCTGCGGTAGCCGGATTCGTTCAGTGGAACCGCCAGGGAGCTCGACGTCGAATGTATCGCC
>DATHUM010000117.1:0-7607 GCA_035462225.1 Jiangellaceae bacterium
TGCGAAAGCAGCCGAACGGCGCGCAGGACAAGTGGGCGGGTCGGCAGCCGGTCCTCCATCACGATGGAATCCCCTCGTCGTCAACCAGTACCTCGGGCCGGTTAGCCCATATGAGGATACGCATGTGCACGTGGTGGGTCGAAAGTCTCCTTGATGGACCGGGTGCTCGTCCAGCGGAGTAGGTTCTGGGCGGCCCCCGCCTTGTCGTTGGTGCCGCTCGCTCGGGCGCCACCGAACGGCTGCTGCCCCACCACAGCGCCGGTCGGCTTGTCGTTGACATAGAAGTTTCCCGCTGCGTATCGCAGCGCCTCTGTCGCGTGCGCGATGGCCGCCCGATCCTGGGCGATGATGGCGCCGGTCAGTGCCTGCGGTGCGACCGACTCCATCTGGGTGAGCATCCGGTCGTAGTCGCCGTCGTCGTACACATACACCGACAGGATCGGCCCGAAGTACTCGGTGGTGAACACCTCGTCCTGCGGGTCAGCGCTCTCCAGGATGGTGGGCTTGACGAAATAGCCCTCCGAGTCGTCGGCGGTGCCGCCGGCCAGCACGGTGATGCCGTCGTGGTCGCGGGCGCGATCGAGAGCCGCCTGGTGCTTGGCAAACGCGCGGTCGTCGATGACGGCACCGATGAAGTTCGAGAGGTCGGCGACGTCACCCATCGGAAGCGACTCGGTGAGCGAGACGAAATCGTCCTTCATCCGGTCCCAGATGCTGCGCGGCAGGTACGCACGGGACGCGGCCGAGCACTTCTGACCCTGGTACTCGTACGCTCCGCGAACCAGTGCGGTGGTAAGTACCTCCAGGTCTGCACTCGGGTGTGCGACGACGAAGTCCTTGCCGCCGGTCTCGCCGACGATGCGTGGGAAGTTGCGGTACGTCTCGATGTTCGCGCCGATCGTCTTCCAGAGCAGGTAGAACGTCGGCGACGAGCCGGTGAAGTGCAGCCCCGCAAGGTCCGGATGGTTCAGGACGACCTCGGACACCGGGTGGCCGTGGCCGGTAAGCATGTTGATCACACCGGGCGGCAGCCCTGCCTCCTCGAGCAGTCGCATGGTGAAGTGCGCGGCCAGCTGCTGGGTGGTACTGGGCTTCCAGATCACCGTGCTGCCCATGAGCGCCGGAGCGGTCGGCAGGTTGCCGGCGATCGAGGTGAAGTTGAACGGCGTGATCGCGTAGACGAACCCCTCCAGCGGGCGGTGGTCGACGCGGTTCCAGACGCCCTTGCTGTGTGCCACCGGTTGGTCGGCCAGGATCTGACGCGCGAAGTGGACGTTGAACCGCCAGAAGTCGATCAACTCGCAGGCACTGTCGATCTCGGCCTGCGTGACCGTCTTGGACTGACCGAGCATGGTGGCCGCGTTCAGCGTCTGCCGCCAAGGCCCGGACAGCAGCTCGGCCGCCTTCAGGAAGATCGCCGCCCGGTCGTCGAACGAGAGTGCACGCCAGCCCGGCGCGGCCTCCCTCGCCGCCTCGGTGGCGGCCCGGGCGTCGTCCTGCGTGGCGTTGCCCATCGTTCCGAGCACGTGCGAGGTCTTGTGCGGCTGCACGACGTTGATCTCGTTGCCGCCGCCGAGCTTCTGATCACCGCCGATGGTGCAGGTCAGCTCGTGCTGCTGACTCGCGAGCTCGCCGAGTTTGGCCTCGACCTCGGCCCGCTCGGGGTTTCCCGGGGCGTAGGTGAGGACTGGCTCGTTCACCGGGAACGGGACGTTGGTTACGGCGTCCATGGGTGAGCACTCCTGGGTTCAGTTGTGGATGGGTGTCGCGGTGACCCCATCGTGGCATGAACGCACGCTAGGAGCCCAGCAGGAGGTCCGGGATCTCCTGAGTCGCATACCAGGACAGCTCCCGCGCTTCTGCCTCGTCCATCGCGAACACCGCGTCGGGGTCTCCGGCGTCGGCCGCGTCGACCGCCGCAGCCGCCGCCCGGACCACGGGCTCTGCCTCCGGATCGTCGACATGCACGGCGGCGACGGACTCGAATCCGATCGGCGCCGCCAGCCGGACGGCCGACCGGCCATTGGCGGGTTCCGGTACGGCTCCTGGCACGTCGGCAGCCACCACGACACGTCGCGCCGGAGCACCGGCGTCCGTCGCGAGCAGCCTGATGCTGGCCGTGGCGGCGTGGGTCAGCGCGGTGTACTCGAGCTCCTCGGTGTCTCCGGTCGCGTACCACTCTCGCAGGGCGGGCGTGACGGCGAAGCCGGTCGATGCATCGACACGCCTAGCCGCGCGCCACCGCTCGAGCAACGGCAGCGTCGCCGGCACGAATACCCGCATACCGGACTACCCGGCGTCGGCCAACTGATCACGCGCGGCTCGCCGCAGCGTCCGCTCCGTCGTCCAACTCGAGGTATCGAGCACCAGCAGCCGCCGGGAGGCGTCCATGACGTTGGCCCCGAAGGCCCGCAGATCGTCCGGACTCGGACCCAGCACCGTGACCTGCGTCCCTTCGCCCCTCAGCTTGTCGGCCTCGCGCAGGCAGCGCCGAGTGGTGCGAATCCGCCAGCGTCGCTCGAGCTTGCCCAGCAGCGACGGCGGGCGGTCCAGCAGTGGCGACACCATCGGTGCGATCACGTACACCTCGTCCAGCCCCAGCCCGGACACCACGTCTACGGACGTCGCCGAGCAAGCGCCGCCGTCGACGAACCGGTGCCCGTCGATCACGACCGGCGAGAACCAACCCGGAATCGAGCACGAGGCGGTCACGGCATCTGCCAGCGTCGCCTTCGGTTCTCCGGGCCGCCCGAATGCCACCCGGCGGCCCGTTTCGTAATCCATCGCCATGATCCACACGCCCGGGTGCGGCGACCACCCGTCGTCCGGCGTCACGGCCTTGACGAGCTTGCGGACGTTGCCAAGTGAGCCGCGTCCCTCCGGCAAGAAGGCCGATAACACGGCGGTCGGGGGAAGCCGGTTGAGCTTCGCCACGTTCCGCGCGACGAGCATCGGAGAGCCCACACCCCATTTGGGCCGGGGTGGCAGATGACCGCCGGTGGAAGTGTTGTGGTCCCAGCCGATGGCTGCGAGTGGCCCTTCGGTGAGGTCGCCGAGTTGGTGCTGGCGAAGCTGTTCCGGTGACAGTCCCGAGCCCAGCAGGGCGGCCAACACGGACCCCGCGGACGTGCCGACGATGTAGTCGAACTCGCGGACGTCGGCGCCGATGTGTTTCTCGAGGGCGCAAAGCGCTCCGATCGACCACGCGGCGCCGAGGACTCCGCCTCCTCCGAGTACCAGGCCGCGATGCCTCATGTCCCAAGTGTGCACTACGCCCCGCGTTAATGCCTATCGAACACGTGCAGCATTACTACACGAATGATGGTGAGCGCACAACGCATCAGCGCGCCGCAGCCGCCTCGAGCATCTCCTCCAGGGCATCTCGGATGCACTGCGCGAGCACTGCCAGATCCGGCATCGCGTCGCGGTCCGCGTAGAGGCCGTAATGAACCGCCCCGTCGTAGGAGGTCACCCCGATGGCCATGGCCTGGCCGGCAGTGAGAGGCACAACCGGGTAGGCAGCCGACATGCGGGCGCCGGCGGCGTAGAGCGGCGTCTGCGGCCCGGGCACGTTGGTGACTATCAGGTTGAACAACCGTCGCGACAGCCCGGAGGCGACCCGCGCCCCCATCGCGTGCAAGGTCGCCGGAGCGAATCCGGCCAACTCGACCAGAGCGCTAGCCGACACGGCCCGCCCGGTGTCGGCATGCGCCCGCATTGCGTAGGAGATCCGCTGCAACCGGACGACCGGACTGGGTTCACCGATCGGCAGGTCGACGAGGTACGACGCCACTTGGTTGCCTACCGAGGCGACGTCCGGTCCAGCCGGCGGTGCCTGCACGCTCACCGGTACCAGTGCTCGTAGCGAAGAGTCGGGCGACACCGGTTCACCGCGGGTCATCAGCCAGAAGCGCAATGCGCCGGCGAGCGTCGCCAGCACCACGTCGTTGACCGTGCCGCCGTGTACCTTGCGGATCCGCCGGTACTCCTCCAGGGACGCGTCCACCGTCTCGAACCGGCGTTGCGATCCGATCGGTACGTTCAGCGGACCGGGCGGTGCGGGACGAACGGCGGCCCGCGCAGCTTCGGCCAGACCGCCGACGTTTCCCACGACGCGCTGGGCGGCGTGTTCGATTCCAACCAGCCCGGTACGCACCTGGTCCACGACGGTGGTCGGATGCCGGGCCGCGTCGGCCACCGCACCGGCGAGGAGATCGACCCAGCCCGGACCCGGCTCGGGATGCCAGGGCTCGGCGATCGTCACTCTAGGCTCCGGCGTATCGTCCAAGATCAGCTGGCCGATGTTCACGGCGGTGACGCCGTCGACGATCGCGTGATGTGTCTTGGACAGCACCGCGAACCGCCGGCCGGAAAGCCCCTCGACGAGGTACATCTCCCACAACGGGCGATCCCGGTCCAGCGGCCGGCTCAGCACTCTGGCCACCAGCTCGCGCAGTTGCGCGTCGGTACCGGGTCTGGGCAACGCCGAGCGGCGCACGTGGTAGTTCAGGTCGAAATCGGGATCGTCCACCCACACCGGCCGGACCAGCCGTCCCAGCACCGGCCGGACCTTCTGCCGGTAGCGCGGGACGAACCCGATGCGGTCCTCGACCAGGCCGACCAACGCGTCGTAGTCGAACCCGCCGGGGGGTTCGTCGAAGATCGCGACGCTGCCCGCGTGCATCGGCGTCTCCGCCGACTCGAGATACAGCATGGACGCGTCAAGAGGGCTCAGCCGATCGGGCATACCGTCATCTTGTCAACACTTTCCAGCGGCGTGTGGGTGCGGGCGCGTCGATTCCGGTCAGCTCGGCGGCCAACCTGGTGATCGCGAGCCGGGCAGGCGACCTGGGCGCCGCCTCGGCCAGGGTCCGGCCACTGGCCATCGCCGCGTCAGCGGCGGCGGGATCGTCCGGGATCACAGCGACCCGGTATGCCCCGGCGTATCGCCGCAGCGCATCGCGCACCTGGCGCTCGGGGTACGGCCCGAGAACGGATTCGCGCACCCGGTTGACCACCACCCGCACCTCCGCGTCCGGCGCCCGCTCGGCGAGCTCGCCCAGGCCGCGGACGAGCCGCTGCATGCCGACCGGATCGGCGGATCCGACGGCCAGCACCACATCCGCCTGTTTCAGGGTTGTGATCGTGGCTCCGTTGCGTCGGGGCGCCGAGGTGTCGAAACTGAGCTCCTCGTCCAGCTCCAGGCAGAACGCGCAGTCCGCCACGGTGATCTCGGCCAGGCCGCGGGCCAGATTCCACACCACCTCCAGCGAGGAGGGCCGGATCTCCGGCCAGCGCTCAGTGCGCGAGATCCCGGTGAGCACTCTCAACCGAGACCCGTCCAGCTGGCGCGCATGGCGGGCCAGCGCCGGAAGATCGAGCAGGCCCTGGTTGGCCGCCCGGGCGGCACCGGCGATGCCCGGCGCCTCGTCGAGCATCGCCAGCGCCTGCGCCACGGCGCCGCCGTAGGTGTCGACGTCGACCAAGAGCGTGGCCCTGCCCAGCACGGCGCTCTCGGCGGCGAGGTTGACGGCGACGGTCGTGCGCCCCGGTGCCCCCGCCGGGCCCCACACAGCGATCAGCCGGCCCGCGGCCACCGGCGTCGCCTCGTCGTCGTCCGGAATCCACGCCACCGGCATCGGGCCGGTGCCGGCGAGCCGGCTGATCGCCGCGTGCACGGCGTCGGCGATCTCGCTTGCGCCCGCCGCCGCAGTCACCACGTGATCGATTCCCAGCTGGCGGAGCCGCCGCTCGCTCTCCTCGTCGTTATCCGGGACGACACCGACCGTCGCCACTCCGGACGCGGCCAGCCGCCCCACCGCCTCGCGGTCCAGCAGGCGCAGATCGGCGGACACCACGACCGCCCGGCCGTGCCCTGCGGCTGCGGCGGCCAGCAGATCGGCCAAATCGACGCAGCGCCGCACGACCTGCAGCCCGCCCGGCGCCTTGTCCAATGCGGACACCAGCCGCGCCTCCCACGCCGCGCCGGTCACCGCGGTGAGGATCGGTACCGCCATCACTGAATCCCGGGCAGAGCGGCCAGGTACACGCGGCCCGCCCGCGCCGCCGCCACCAGCTGCGCCGTGACGTCGTGCAGGTCGTCCCCTGTGATCGCGAGGGTGACCTGAGCCTGCCTCGACGCGTCGGCGAACCCGCCGCCGCCCGCGGATGCAGCAGTGACCGACACTGCCGGCAGCAACAACGTCGCGGCCGACGCATCGTCCAGCGGGGTCGTCCACACATCGACGACATCGCCGGGGCTGATGCCATGCGGGAGTTCGGCGGCATCGAGGGGCAGGGTGACGTACCGGACTTCCGGCACCTCCGCAGCCGGGCTTATCGCGGCGCTGGGCAGCAACTCGCCCCTACCGACCGGACGGACGACGACGTACCCGCTGCCGACCTCCCCGGTCAGATAAGTTTCGACCCCGTGCTCGAGCCGGACGTTCTGCACTCCGACCAGCTCCGAGGTCAACGGCTGGCCCGGCACCAGGTCCTCAGTGGCGACCAGCACTGGGACCGTCTGGTCCGCGGCGGAGATGACTCGTACGCCCGCCACGACGGACACCAGCACGATTAACACGCCTACGATCATTCGGACGCTGAACCACCGCGGCGGCCTCAGCCGCGCCGCCGCCGGCGATTGGAGGTCGGTGGCCGCCGGTACCTGGCGGCCTGGTCGCTGGTCGGCGTCAGCCACGATCGGCATCGGGTTGCTCCGTGTTGTTGGACCTCGATCAATGAGGTCGCCAAGGGTAACCGCATCCAGCTGTGGATAACAGGAATCTTCCACACGCAAGTGCTGTCAGACTGGAGCCAACAGCGTTGAGTGAAGCGATAGGACGGTACTGATGAGCCAGGTCAGCCCGCGGTTCCTCCAGCTCTCAGACGTCGCCGAGGTGCTGAACATCTCGGCTGCACAGGCATACGCGCTGGTCCGCCGCGGCGACCTACCGGCGATCAAGATCGGCGGGCGGGGGCAATGGCGTGTCGAGGCGTCCGCGCTCGAGGACTACATCCAGCGGATGTACGCCGAGACCGCCGAGTTCGTCGCCCGCAACCCGCTCGCCGCCGGCGACGACTGAGGTCTGCTACGGCGCGCGGCGGACGAGGGCGAGCGCGCCGAACGGAATCGTCGCCACACTCCCGAGATCCGCATGGTCCGCGCTCAGGTCGATGTGGTCCGCGCCCACCCGGTCGACGACCCCGACGAGGGTCGAACCGTCCACCAGGGTCACGGCGACCGCGGCTCTGTCGCGCGCGATTCCTCGCAGTACGTAGCTCAGCCGTAGCCGGCCGGCGAGCCGGCCCTCCGACCCGGGCACGCTCGCTCGGCGACCCAGGCCGGTGATCTTCAGCACCGCAGCCAGCGCCACCACGGTTTCGGCCCCGTTCGGGTCGGCCAACAGCAGCCAATCCGGTCCGGACGACCGGACGGTTCCGCGAGTGTTCGCCCCACCGGCACTCCACACGGCCAGCTCGCGACCGGCGACCGCACGGAGCCGATCGGCCACCCGCAGTTTCGCCAGCTCGGTGCGGGTGCGGTCGGCGACTTCGGACCACAACTCACCAAGCTCGGATTCGGCGAACTGTGCTTCGAGATCGGC
>DATHUM010000118.1:0-2412 GCA_035462225.1 Jiangellaceae bacterium
AGCTAATCGAGCACTCGTGGTGGACCGTCGCCATCTCCGCAGACAACAAACGGCTCGACGTCACGCTTACGCCGCAGGCCGTCGACGCCGACGCGCAAGTGGCCGTCCTGGTCAAGGGTGGTGACAAGACGAACGTCTTCCTCGGCGAACCCGGTGCGAGTCTCACCGCGCTCTTCGCTCCGGTCAATGCGTCCGGCGATCACGCCGACATCAGCAACTACACGATCTGCAAGGTGAAGGGCGGAGCAATAGTCCCGCCGGACGACGAGGAGCCTCCGCCTGACGACGGCGAGGTGGAGACACCGCCGGACGACAAGGAGACGCCACCGGACGACGACGAGGGTGAGGGTGGCGGTGAGTCCACGCCGACGCCGACTCCGTCCAAGACGCCCGTTGCGGTGCCCACGTCCATTCCGGCCGGCACGGCGGGGTCGGGTCTGTGGTTCGAGACGCCTCTTGGGGCAGTGATCGTTATAGCCACCCTCGCGGCAGGCGCGGCGGTGCTGAGCCGCCGGCTCACCGCGTAGGTCACAAGCGCACCAGGGGCAGGCCTCGCTGGGTCGGGTCGGCCCCTGGTGCCCGGCACGCGGCAGCGAAAGTCATCTAATCGTTACGGCGTGTGCGGTTAGAAAGGAAAGCAATCATCCGCTAGAGTGCGGGACGTTGCCTTGCCGGGGGGGCGGGGCTACACCACGGGGCTGTGCGGGGGTGCAGCCGGACATCCAGTTAGAGGGGAACTGCCAAATGCTCCGCCGCATGGCGACTGTAGTCGCCGCAACAACTGCGCTTGCCCTAGCAGGCGCCGCACCGGCTCTCGCCGATCATGAGGTGCCGGAACTTCTTACCGGCAATCCGGACTGTGAAGATGTCGCTGAAGAGTTCGGCATCGAAGGCTTGGTGTCCCTCGAGAAGTTCGACGACGTACCAGACGGGACGAAGACCGTCGACGTCGACCCTGCGGATTACCCGGGTTACGACATTCTCGTGATCGTCAAGGGTGGCCCCAACGCGCACGTGTTCTTCGAGCCACCGTTCCACGATCTCTACGCGCCGAACAACGTGGGCGGGAATCAGGCAGACATCAGCCACTACGAGATCTGTGGTGTGGAAAAGGACGAGACGCCACCACCCACTACGCCGCCTGGTACTGAGCCTCCGGGGACCGAACCTCCCGGAACTGAGCCGCCGAGCACTGAGCCGCCGTCCGAGGAGCCCGATGACGAGGAGACTCCGAAGCCGGTTCCGACCTCTGTCCCGGCCGGATTCGAGGCTGACAACGGCTCTGCCAGCACGATCGGACTGCTCGCCTTCGTGACGGCTCTGGCCGTGGGTGGCGCAGCTCTGGTGACCCGTCGATTCCTCAAGGACAACTAACCAAGTATGAGTTCTAAGCGGACCGCGTCCGTGGTTCGCCGCACGGCACGAGGGCTGGCCGGGATTATCTCCGGGCTGGCCCTCGTGGCCGTGGCGGGCTGCGGATCCAGTGACGACGACACGCAGGCGGGGATCGGCCCCAGCCGCGACATCGAATTCATCGAGTCGGCCGAGACCGAAGAGCCGGCCGAGCAGTCGGATGTGCCTCTCGACGTTGACGAGAGCAAGGCCGAAGAAATCTCCGGCCTCTCCACGATCACGATCCCGAAGCTCGACATCCAGGCTCCTATCGTGAAGATCGAGAGCAGCGACGACCGCGTTCTCACGCCGCCGCGCGACCCCGGCGTCGTCGGCTGGTGGAGCCAGGGAGCGGCGCCGGGCGCCTCGACAGGTTCGGCCATCCTGGTGGGTCACGCAGTACGCACCGGTGGCGGAGTCTTCAACGACATCGGCGAGCTCACCAGCGGTGACACCGTCGAGGTCGGCAGCCTGAAGTATCACGTCAACTCGACCGAGACGCTGTCCAAGGACGAGGTCGCCGAGCGCGCCGAGGAACTGTTCGACCAGTCGGTCCCGGGACGTCTGGTGATCGTCACGTGCGCCGACTGGGACGGCGAGGTCTGGCAGTCCAACATCATCACCATCGCGGAGCCCGTCTGACCGTAGGCTTGCGGCGATGGCAGGCGACATGGTGCAGGCCGTGGTCTTCGACCTCGACGGCGTGCTGCTGCAGTCCGAGGAACTCTGGGACGAGGTACGCCGCGGTCTTGCGGCCGAGGCCGGGCAGCCGTGGCCTGCCGATGCGACCCGCGCGATGCAGGGGATGAGCACCGAGGAGTGGTCCGCCTACTTGACCGACGTCGTAGGAATGCCCGGCCGGCCGCCCGTGTTGGCGGCCATGGTCATCGACCAGATGGCGGCTAGATATCGCGAGGCGCTCCCGTTGCTACGGGGCGCTCGCGAGGTGGTGCGCCGGCTCGGCGATAGGTGGCCGCTGGGCCTCGCTTCGTCCTCGCCGAGACGGTTGATCGATGCAGT
>DATHUM010000119.1:0-12078 GCA_035462225.1 Jiangellaceae bacterium
GTCGAGCCCCGCATCAACGACCGGATTCGGGTACCCGAGGTCCGGCTTGTCGGCCCCAACGGCGAGCAGGTAGGCATCGTCCGCATCGAGGACGCGCTCCGACTCGCCCAGGAAGCCGATCTCGATCTCGTAGAGGTGGCCCCGTCGGCCCGTCCGCCGGTGGCCAAACTGATGGACTACGGCAAGTTCAAGTACGAGTCCGCGATGAAGGCGCGCGAGGCTCGGCGGAACCAGTCCCACGTCCTGATCAAAGAGCAGAAGCTCCGCCCGAAGATCGACACCCATGACTACGAAACCAAGAAGCGCAACGTCGAGCGCTTCCTGGCCGAAGGCGACAAGGTCAAGGTCACGATCATGTTCCGCGGCCGCGAGCAGTCCCGTCCCGAGCTTGGCCTGCGGCTGCTGCAGCGGCTTGCCGACGACGTCCAGGAACTCGGCTTCGTCGAGTCGGCCCCGAAGCAGGACGGTCGAAACATGATCATGGTGCTGGGACCGCACAAGAAGAAGGCCGACGCGAAGGCCGACCGCGAGGCGGCCAAGAAGCGCCGGGCCGCCGAGCGCGAAGCCCAGGAGCAGGCGGAGAAAAGCGAACGTGCGGCGGGGCGCGCTGCCGCCGAGGCGGAACGGGAAGCAAGACGAACCGCCGACAGCGCTTGAGCACAAAACTACCGAAAGTGAGATAACGGCAGCCATGCCAAAGATGAAGACGCACAGCGGGACCAAGAAGCGGATCAAGCTGACCGGTAGCGGCAAGCTGCTGCGCCAGAAGGCCAACCGCCGGCACAACTTCGAGCACAAGCCGTCTACCCGGACCCGCCGCCTGGCCGGCACGACTGAGGTATCCGGCCCCGACAAGCAGCGCGTTCGAAAGCTGCTCGGTAAGTAACCCGACTTTTCTCGGGTCGGCCCGGTCGAGCCGGGCCGCTTCCCGAGCACGCAACGAACTAGGAGTACCAGTGGCACGCGTCAAGCGCGCAGTCAGCGCTCAGAAGAAGCGCCGTGAAATCCTCGATCAGGCCAGCGGCTACCGTGGTCAGCGTTCCCGCCTCTACCGGAAGGCGAAGGAGCAGGTTACCCACTCCCTCGTCTACTCGTACCGGGACCGCAAGCAGCGCAAGGGTGATTTCCGGCAGTTGTGGATCACCCGGATAAACGCAGCGGCGCGGGCCAACGGCCTGACGTACAACCGCTTCATCCAGGGCCTTCGGCTGGCCGAGGTCGAGGTCGACCGGAAGATCCTCGCCGACCTGGCCGTGAACGACCCGGCGGCGTTCTCGGCGCTGGTCGAGACCGCGCGCGGCGCACTGCCAGCCGACCGCAACGCTCCGGCCGCCTGATCAACCTATCCCGCAAACCGCTCCGGAGCTAGTCACCTGATCGCCGTTAGGTCACCTGATCGTCGACGTGGAAACGATCAGGTGAGCCAAACCGAGTCCAAGGCGAGGTGTTGGTCACCTGATCGCATCCCACCATGTGGACAGCAGACGATCAGGTGACCTGGGTGCGGGATGACCTGCCATGACGCGCGGCTCGGTCACCTGATCTATTCCCACCGTGCCGCGGCCGCCCCAAGCCGATCTTGTACCTACCCAGACCGCTGCGGAGGCTCGACAAACCGATGCTGACTCAGCGGTCTGGCCGCGTCCGGGAGGCGCACAAGCTGACCCGCCGGCAGGCACGGGCGAAGGCCGGGCTGTTCCTAGCCGAAGGCCCCCAAGCAGTCCGTGAGGCACTCGCGGCGACCGCCGACGAACGGCCGGGACTGGTCACCGAGCTGTTCGCCAGCCCGCCGGCCGCCACCCGCTACGCCGACATCATCGATACCGCCATAGCCGCCGGCGTCCCGGTCCACCATGCCGACGAGCCGGCGCTGGCGGAACTGTCCGAGACGATCACCCCGCAAGGGCTGGTCGCAGTATGCCGGCTGCTGAACGTTCCACTCGATGCTGCGCTTGCCGGTACGCCGCGCCTGGTGGCGATCCTCGCCGAGGCACGCGACCCGGGCAATGCGGGCACGGTCACCCGGTGTGCCGACGCCGCCGGCGCGGACGCGGTGGTGCTCACCCGCGGATCGGCCGACCCTCACGGTGGCAAGAGCGTCCGGGCGTCCGCAGGAAGTGTGTTCCACCTGCCGATCTGTACCGACGCCGACCTCGAGACGACGGTAGCCACGGCTCGGCGGCGGGGCCTTGCCGTGCTGGCCGCCGACGGCGCGGGCCGACTCGACCTCGACGAGGCCGAGGCCGTCGGCCTGCTGGCGCGCCCCGCGGCGTGGTTGTTCGGCAACGAGGCTCACGGGCTGCCCGCCGCGACCCGCGAGCTGGCCGACGAGGTGGTGCGGGTGCCGATCTACGGCCGGGCCGAGAGCCTGAACGTGGCCACTGCAGCCGCGGTGTGCTTGTATGCGTCCGCTCGGGTGCAGCGCCGGGTTCGATGACCACGTACATCCGATTCAGCCGTAAACTCGCCGGTGGCCCAGCTTTACGCCGCCGGGTGGCGGCGACGCACAGGTGAGCGAGGAAGATGTCCGCGCCCAACAAGCAGTACGACCCGGTTGAAGTCACTGCGCTGCACCCCGACGAGGTCGCGCGGATGCTTGACGATGCGCTGGCGGCAATCTCGGCCGCCGGCGACCTCGACGAGCTGAAGGCCGCTCGCCTCGCCTTCGCCGGCGACAAGTCGCCGCTGGCGCTCGCGAACCGCGAGATCGGAGCGCTCCCACCCGAGGCCCGCAAGCAGGCCGGGCAGCGGGTCGGGGCCGCCCGCAAGAAGATCGCCGAGGCGCTCGTCGAGCGGCAGGCCGTCCTCGAGGTCGAGAGAGACCAGCGAGTCCTCGCTGAGGAGGCCGTCGACGTCACGCTGCCCTGGGACCGCGAACCACGCGGCGCCCGCCACCCGCTGTCGACGATCCAGGAGCGGGTGGCTGACGTATTCGTGGCGATGGGCTGGGAGGTCGCCGAAGGCCCTGAGGTCGAGGCGGCGTGGCTGAACTTCGACGCGCTCAACATCGGTCCCGATCACCCGGCCCGCACCATGCAGGACACCTTCTTCATCGAAGCCGCGACGGGAGCGGAGGAGTCCGGGGTAGTGCTGCGCACGCACACCTCGCCGGTGCAGGCCCGCACGATGCTCGAACGCCGGCCACCGATCTACGTGATCTGCCCGGGCCGGACGTACCGTACCGATGAGCTGGACGCCACGCACACGCCGGTGTTCTCCCAAGTGGAGGGCCTTGCCGTGGACGAGGGCCTGACCATGGCCCACCTGAAGGGCACTCTCGACCACTTCGCCGAAGCCATGTTCGGCGAGGGCATTACGACCAGGCTTCGGCCGTCCTACTTCCCGTTCACCGAACCGTCCGCCGAGATGGACCTGCAGTGCTTCGTCTGCCGAGGCGCGTCGGTGGGCAACCCGGACGCGCCGTGCCGCACCTGCTCTTCCGAGGGCTGGATCGAGTGGGGCGGCTGCGGCATGGTGAACCCGCGGGTGCTCATCGCCTGCGGCGTCGATCCTGAGCGCTACACCGGCTTCGCATTCGGCATGGGGTTGGAGCGCACGCTGATGTTCCGGCACGGGATCGAGGACATGCGAGACATGGTCGAAGGTGACGTCCGGTTCACCAGCCGGTTCGGGATGGAGATCTGATGCGGGCGCCGTTGTCGTGGCTCAGCGAGTACGTCGACCTGCCGCCGGGTGAGTCGGCGCGTGACATCGCCGCGCGGCTGATTCGGGCCGGACTCGAGGTCGAGACCGTCGACTACGCCGGCGCCGACATCGAGGGGCCGCTCCTCGTCGGCCGGGTGCTGGAATTCACCGAGGAGACCCACAAGAACGGCAAGACCATCCGGTGGTGCCAGGTGGACGTCGGGGAGGCCGAGCCGCGTGGCATCGTGTGCGGCGCACTGAACTTCGCCTCCGGCGACCTCGTCGTCGTGGCGCTTCCGGGCGCCGTCCTGCCCGGTGGATTCACCATCTCGGCCCGTAAGACGTACGGGCACGTCTCCGACGGCATGATCTGCTCGGCCCGGGAGCTTGGCGTAGGCGACGACCACTCGGGGATCATGGTACTGGGCGCCGGCGAGGGTGTGCCCGGCGACGACGCCACGGAACTGCTGCACCTTCGCGACGAGGTCCTCGACATCGCGGTCACTCCCGACCGGGGCTATGCATTGTCGATCCGGGGCATTGCCCGTGAGATCGCGACCGCGTACGGCCTGCCGCTGCGCGACCCTGCCGACGTCGAGGTCGGCTACGAGGGCGAGGATTACCCGGTCCGGATCGAGGACCTGGATCGTTGCCCCGTATTCGCGGCCCGGACGGTGACCGGCTTCAACCCGGACGCTCCGTCGCCGCGCTGGATGCAGCGCCGGATCCAGCTCGCCGGCATGCGGTCGCTGTCGCTGGCTGTCGACGTCACCAACTACGTGATGCTCGAGCTCGGCGAACCGATCCACGGGTACGACCGCACGCTGCTGTCCGGCCCGATCGTGGTCCGCCGCGCCAAGGCGGGAGAGAAGCTCACGACACTTGACGACGTGGTACGCGACCTCGACCCGGACGATCTGCTCATCACCGACGACTCCGGGCCTATCGGCCTGGCCGGCGTGATGGGTGGCGCGACGACCGAGCTCGGCTCCAACACCACCGAGATCGTCATCGAGGCGGCCAACTTCGAGGCCACCGGCGTGGCCCGCACCGCCCGGCGGCACAAGCTGCCGACCGAGGGCGCCAAACGCTGGGAGCGCGGAGTCGACCCGGCCCTGCCGGCGGCTGCGGCCCAGCGGGTCGTGGACCTGCTCGTCGAACTCGGGGGAGCCACGGCGGAACCGGGTGGGACGCTCGTCGGAAGCGTCCCCGAATCGCCACGGGTGGAGATCGACTCGTCGCTTCCGTCCCGGGTCGTGGGTGTCGAGTACAGCGCCGAGGAGGTCGCTCACCGGCTGGTGCTGGTTGGCGCGCGCGTGACGCCGCTGGAGGGCGGCCGGCTGTCGGTCGTCCCGCCGACCTGGCGGCCCGATCTGATCGACCCGTACGACCTTGTCGAAGAGGTAGCCCGGTTGCACGGCTACGAGGCGATCCCGTCGGTGCTGCCGGTCGCGCCGGCCGGCCGCGGGATCACGTTCGGCCAGCGGGTGCGGCGGCGGATCGAGCGCGCGGTAGCGGCATCCGGTTACGTGGAGGCTCCGTCCTACCCGTTCATCGGCGCGGCCGAGCTCGAAGCCCTGCAGCTGCCGGACGACGACGCCCGCCGGCAGGTCCTGCGGCTGGCCAACCCGCTCTCGGACGAGCAGCCGTACCTGCGTACCACGCTGCTGCCCGGCTTGCTGGCGACATTGCGGCGCAATGTCGGGCGCGGCGCCACGGATCTCGCCCTGTTCGAGTCGGGCCTGGTGTTCCGCCCTGGACCGGACCCGCTGCCGGTGCCGCCGCGGCTGCCGGTCGACCGGCGCCCGAGCAGCGCCGACGTCGCTGCGCTCGAGGCGGCGCTGCCGGATCAGCCATGGCGAATTGCGGTGGCGTTGTGCGGCAACCGCGAGCCGGCCGGGTGGTGGGGTCCGGCGCGGCCGGTGTCGTGGGCGGACGCGGTGCAGGCGGCCCGGGTGATCGCGGACGCGGCGGGTGTCGAGCTGACGGTGCGGCGGGACGAGCACGCGCCGTGGCACCCGGGGCGGTGCGCGGCGTTGTACGTCGGCGAGACGTTGGTCGGTCATGCTGGCGAGCTTCACCCGCGGGCCATCGAGGTGCTGGGCCTGCCGGCGCGTACATGCGCCATGGAACTCGAGATCACCCGCCTCGGTGCGGTGGACGAGCCGGTTCCGGCTCCGACGGTGTCGACCTTCCCGGTCGCAACGCAGGACGTGGCGCTGGTCGTCGACTCATCCGTCCCGGCCGCCGAAGTCGAGGCGGCATTGCGCGCCGGAGCGGGTGAGCTGCTCGAATCGTTGCGGCTGTTCGACTCCTACGAAGGCCCGCAGGTGGGAGAGGGCCGACGGTCGCTCGCGTACGCGCTGCGCTTCCGGGCGCCCGACCGCACGCTGACCGTGCAGGAGACCACGGCCGCCCGGGACGCCGCTGTCGCGGCCGCCGCCGAGCGCACCGGCGCCGTCCTGCGCAGTTAGAGTCGTCCGAGGCTGGAGGATCTGGACGGTTGAGCACGCATGGCCGGCGCGCGCTGATCA
This sequence comes from Jiangellaceae bacterium, assembly GCA_035462225.1. Taxonomy (GTDB): domain Bacteria; phylum Actinomycetota; class Actinomycetes; order Jiangellales; family Jiangellaceae; genus JASLBX01. Next base: position 6,180 of record DATHUM010000119.1, read on the forward strand.
CGGGTGCGAGCCGCGGAATCGGCCGGGAGCTGGCAATCGGACTGGCCGCTCGGGGCTGGGCGGTCGGACTCGTGGCGCGCAACGGCGAGGCGCTCGACACCGTGGCGGCCGAGTGCCGGGCGCGTGGTGCTGCGGTCTCCAACGCCGTTGCCGATGTCGTCGATCGGCCGGCCGTTTCCCAGGCCGTACAAACCGTCGTCGCGGAGTTGGGCGGTGTCGACCTGCTCGTCAACAACGCCGGGATCGTCGAATCGGTGGAGACCGACTTCCTGTCGGCCGACGTGGAAGAGACCTGGCGGATCGTCGAGGTGAACGTCCGCGGGCCGATGCTGGTGACCCACGCCGTGCTGAGCACCATGCTCGAGTCGGGCGGGGACCGGATCGTGAACATCAACAGCGGCGCTGCGCACGACGTGCGGATGGTGTACACCGGGTACACGGTTGGCAAAGGCGCACTGGCGCGCTTCACCTCGCAGATAGACGCGCAGTATCGCGGCCGCGGGGTTCGAGCCTTTGACCTGTCACCAGGGGTCGTCAGAACCGATATGACGGCGGCGATGCCGCTCCACGCCGCCCGGACGGACTGGACTTCGCCACAAGACGTAGTGGAGCTGGTGGCCGCCATCGGCGACGGCCGCCTGGACGAGCTGGGCGGGCGGTTCTTCCGGGCCGGCGTCGACACCGCGGAGTCGCTGCTCGGCCAGCAGAACGCGATCCTCGACTCGAACGCCCGAGTCTTGCGGCTCGCGCCGATCGCCGCCGACGACCCCGCGGTTTGACCGGCCGGTCGCGTCGCGGCAACGGCCCGCCTCGGTGAGTCTCGTCCCGCGGCTTTGCAATGCACACCTGGAAAGAAGCGACCGCGACTTGGCACACGAATCCGGCGCCGGGACCACCCCAGGGGTCACATGCGCCGGATTCTTGTGCGAAGTGGGCGACAGCCAGGATGGGCGACTCGGCGCTGCGCCCCCGGTCGCGCCGGCCGGTGCAGGCGGAATATCAGGGCGTGACCGGCGGCGCGACCTTCGCGCTGGCCGCCGCCCTCGACGTCCCGCGCGCGGCTTACCTCGGGTGTCGATGCCCTGGCCGGCGCCACTCGACGCGACTCGTTCGTTCGATGGGTAGGAACTTCGATGCTCCGGCTGTCCGTCCGGTATGTTCAGCGCGATCTCGTCTCGTCATGCTGCTCCGGAAAGGCGCGGATGCGACGTCGTACTCTCTTGATCACCGCGGCAGGTCTGTCGTTCGTACTCGCCGGCTGCGGCGCCGGAGCCGAACTGTGGCCAGAGGTGAACATCGTGGGGCCTAGCCGCACGCTCCCACCCCCGCCACCCGAATCCCCGTTGCCGACTGTCCCATCCGAGGGGCTCGGCGGCAGCGATCCGGGAGGCCTCGACTTGGGCCAGTACCCGAGCACGGCGACCGAGTGGGGCCAGAGCATCACAGGAGTACGCACCAGGCTGGCCACGGACGAGCCTGTGGTCGCCATCACGCTCGACGCATGCGCCGGACCGGGCGGTACCGGATACGACAGCGAGCTGATCGATCTACTCGTAGCCGAGGACGTTCCGGCAACCCTCTTCGTGACGCGGACCTGGATCGAAGCGAACGAGAACGTATTCGCAGAACTAGCGAACCACGGCCTGTTCGAGGTCGCGAACCATGGAACAGCGTGCCGGCCCTTGTCGATCACCGGCCGAAGCGCCTACGGGATCACCGGGACGTCCAGCGCGGCCGAGGTCGTGGACGAGATCGTCGGGGGCCAGGAAGCGATCCAGGAACGCACGGGTGTCGCACCCCTCTATTTCCGGGCGGGAACTGACCATTACGACAACGTGGCCGTCCGGATCGTGCAAGACCTCGGCCTGCTACCGGTCGGATCGGATCTGCTCGGCGACGGCGGCGCGACGTTCACCGCGGCCCAGGTTGCCGCGGAGCTGGAACGGGCGCAGGCCGGGTCCATCGTGCTGCTCCACATGAACCATCCAGAGAGCGGGACGGTCGACGGCGTACGCGCGGCCCTGCCGTCGCTCCGCGATCGTGGCTTCCGTTTCGTCCTTCTGAGCGACTACCCGCTGGAATAGTCGCGGCACTGGTGATTTGCATATAGTTTCGTGAATCGGCATACTCATGCGACATGGGCATGCGAGTAGCGGTCGCGGGCGCGAGCGGTTACGCCGGAGGCGAGCTGCTGCGCCTGCTTCTCGGCCACGCCGAGTTCGAGATCGCGGCGATTACCGCACATAACAATGCGGGCTCCCGGCTCGGCGAGCACCAGCCTCATCTGCTGGAGCTCGCCGATCGAGTTCTGGCGCCGACATCAGCCGCTGAGTTAGCCGGCCATGACGTGGTGTTCCTGGCGCTGCCGCACGGCACTTCGGCCGGGCTTGCCGCTGAATTCGATGACCGGACCCTCGTGGTCGACTGCGGCGCCGACCACCGGCTGCAGAGCCCGCAGGCTTGGGCGGCCTGCTACGGCGGCCGCCACGCCGGAACGTGGCCGTACGGCTTGCCCGAGCTCGTCGACAAGAGCGGCGCCAAGCAGCGCGCCGCTCTCGCCAACGTACGCCGGATCGCCGTGCCTGGCTGCAACGTCACGGCGGTGAGCATTGCCCTGGCGCCCGGGCTGGCGGCCGGTGTGATCGGATCGGACGACCTGGTCGCCGTGCTGGCCTGCGGTACGTCCGGTGCCGGCAAGACGCTCAAGCCGCATCTGCTGGCGAGCGAGATCATGGGCTCGGCCAGCCCATACGCCGTCGGGGGAGTGCACCGGCACATCCCGGAGATCGAGCAGAATCTCTCGGCCGCGGCGGGCGCACCGGTCAGCATCTCGTTCACCCCGACGCTGGTGCCGATGGCCCGGGGAATCCTTGCCACCGCCACTGCGAAGCTCGCGTCCGGGACGAGCACGGCCCGCGTCCGCGAAGCGTGGGAAGCCGCCTACGCCGACGAGCCGTTCGTCCACCTGTTGCCGGATGGCCAGTGGCCCGCCACCTCGGCCGTAGCCGGGTCGAACAGCGCGCACGTGCAGGTCACAGTCGACGAGCGGGCGGGCCGGGTCGTTGCCGTAGCTGCCATCGACAACCTGGTCAAGGGCACGGCGGGGGCTGCGATCCAGTCGGCGAACATCGCCCTGGGACTGGACGAGACTCTGGGCCTCACCGCGGACGGACTCGCGCCATGAGCCCACCGCACGAAACCGCGCGCTTCGCAGGCTTCGCTCGCGCTTTCGCGGGGACCCCGGCATGAGCGTCACGGCGGCAGCGGGGTTCCGCGCCGGCGGGGCGACGGCCGGCCTGAAGCCCAGCGGCAAGCCCGACGTGGCACTGGTCGTCAACGACGGCCCGCGGCGCGACGCCGCTGCCGTCTTCACCGCCAACCGCTGCAAAGCCAACCCTGTGTTGTGGAGCGAGCAGGTGATCGCGGACGGCCGGCTGGCCGCAGTCGTGCTGAACTCCGGCGGCGCCAACTGCTACACCGGGCCGGAAGGGTTCCAGACCACCCACGCCAGCGCCGAACTCGTCGCCGAGCTGATCGGCGCGGGCCCGATCGACGTGGCGGTCTGTTCGACCGGTCTGATCGGTGAACACCTCGACCGGGGCAAGCTCGCCTCCGGAATCAGGAGCGCAGCCGAGGTGCTGGCGACCGGGGGCGGGCCGGCGGCCGCGGAGGCGATCATGACCACCGACACCCGCCCGAAGCAGGCCACGGTCGCCGGCGACGGCTGGGTGGTTGGTGGCATGGCCAAGGGGGCGGGCATGCTGGCTCCCGCCCTCGCCACCATGCTCGTCGTCCTCACCACTGACGCGGTGGCCGATGCCGCGACCCTTGATCGTGCGCTCCGACACGCGACTGGCGTCACCTTCGACCGGCTCGACACCGACGGCTGCATGTCGACGAACGACACGGTGGTTCTGATGAGCAGCGGTGCGTCCGGCATCGCCCCGAGCGAAAGCGAGCTCACCGAGGCGGTCACCCGGTCGTGCGCCGACCTGGCCCGCCAGCTGTGGTCGGACGCCGAGGGAGCGCACCACGAGATCGCCATCACGGTGGTGAACGCGGCCAGCGAGGACGACGCGGTGACCGCTGCCCGCTCGGTGGCACGCAGCAATCTGTTCAAATGCGCCGTGTTCGGCGGCGATCCCAACTGGGGGCGGGTGCTGGCCGCGATCGGCACCACGGACGCCGCGTTCGACCCGGCGGCGGTCGACGTGGCGATGAACGGAATCTGGGTGTGCCGCGACGGTGGCGCCGGGCCGGCCGAGCCGCGCGACAAGGTGGACCTGTCCGGGCGGGACGTGACCGTGACGATCGATCTCAAAGCCGGGCACGCCGAAGCGACGATCCTGACCACCGACCTGACCCACGACTACGTCCACGAGAACTCGGCCTATTCGACATGACCACACTCACTGATCACAGCGTCGCGCGCGGCAAGGCGGCCACGCTCATCGAGGCGCTGCCCTGGCTGAAGCGGTTTCACGGAACGATCGCCGTCGTCAAGTACGGCGGCAACGCGATGCTCGACGACGAGCTCAAGCGCGCGTTCGCGGACGACATCGTGTTCCTGCGGCTGGCCGGGCTCAAGCCGGTGGTCGTGCATGGGGGAGGCCCGCAGATCTCGGCGATGTTCGACCGGCTCGGCCTCGAGACCGAGTTCCGCGGCGGCCTGCGGGTCACGACCCGGGAGGCGATGGACGTGGTCCGGATGGTGCTGGTCGGACAGGTCGGGCGTGAACTCGTCGGGCTGATCAACCGGCACGGCCCGTTCGCCGTAGGGCTGTCCGGTGAGGACGCCGGCCTGTTCATCGCCGAACGCCAGCCGGCGGTGGTGAACGGCGAACCGGTGGACATCGGGCTGGTGGGCGACGTGGCGGAGGTCCGGCCCGAGTCGATACTCGACCTGATCGCTGCCGGCCGGATTCCCGTCGTGTCGTCAGTCGCCCCCGACGCCGACGGGGTGGTGCACAACGTCAACGCCGACACCGCGGCGGCAGCTCTGGCCGTCGCTCTCGGCGCGGAGAAGCTCGTGGTGCTCACCGATGTCGAGGGGCTCTACCGCGACTGGCCGGCGCACCAGTCGGCTGCGGCCTTACCGGAGAAGAGTGCGCCGGCCGGTGAGGTGATCAGTGAGATCACAGCCGCTGCGCTTGCCGGACTGCTCCCTACCCTGGACGCCGGGATGGCGCCCAAGATGAGGGCCTGCCTGCGGGCGGTGGAAGGCGGCGTGCCGGAAGCGACCGTTCTGGACGGCCGGTTGCCGCACTCGCTGCTGCTCGAGGTCTTCACCGACGCCGGTGTCGGGACGATGGTGGTGCCGTCATGACCACCCAGGACCTCGAGGTGACCGGGCAGGCCGCCTCGCCTCAGGCGGTGGACCTGTCGGGGCTGACGAATGCGGCGCTGTCCGGGGACGCCTTGCTGGATCGGTACACCGGCGCGCTCATGGCCACGTTCGGCCGCCCTGCGCGGGTACTTGTCCGCGGCGAAGGCTGCTACGTGTGGGACGCCGACGGTACGCGATATCTGGATCTGCTCGGTGGGCTGGCGGTCAACAGTCTGGGGCATGCCCATCCGCTGCTCACCTCCGCGATCACCGCTCAGCTGGCGACGCTCGGCCATATCTCGAACTTCTTCGCTTCCGCCCCGCAGATAGCGCTCGCCGAGCGGTTGCTCGACCTGGTAGGCGGGTCCGGAGCGAGGGTCTTTTTGACCAACTCCGGCGCCGAGGCGAACGAGGCCGCGTTCAAGATTGCTCGCCGGACCGGCCGATCGAAGATCGTCGCGGCCGAAGGAGGCTTTCACGGCCGGACGATGGGTGCGCTGGCGCTGACCGGAAAGCCGGCCATCCGGGAGGCATTCGAGCCGATGCCCCCAGGCGTCGTGCACGTGCCGTACG
>DATHUM010000120.1:0-4341 GCA_035462225.1 Jiangellaceae bacterium
ACGGCGTCGGCTCGCGAGCGGCGCGGTGGCCGCCGATCAGCAGCAGCGCCTGATTGCTGGTGTCGGCCACCGAGTGGACGGCCTCCGCCAGCAGCGACGACGCCCCGGTGAGCAGCCAGGCCATGAACTTGGTGATCGCGATGCCCAGGTTGGCCAGCAAGGCGACGACGACCGCCCTCGTACTACCGCTCGGCGCCACGGATCCTCCTACTCCGACTGAACGAGCCGGGTCTCATCGTGCAGTATGGGCTAGGTCGGCCCCGGGCGACACGACGTACGCGTTACCTGTCCCGCTGATCGTCGCCGATCCTTCACCGGCCGGCACGAAAGCCGCTTGTCCCCTGGCGAGCTGAACTGTGCCGCCGCCCGCTGAAAGCTGTGCCGAACCGACCGTCAGGAGCACGATTCGTGGCTCGTTCCCTTCGAGCGTGACCATGACATCGTTCAGTACCAGCTCAGCCAACTGAAACTCGTCCACCGGGGGCGCGAAGACCGCCTGATGCGGTCCGACCTGTCGCGGGAGGACGCGAAGCCCGCTTTCTGCCTCGTATCGGAGGACGCGGGCAAGTTCGACGGTGTCGACGTGTTTCGGTGTGAGCCCCGCGCGGAGGGTGTTGTCCGAACTGGCCTGCGATTCCACCGCCACCCCGCTCAGGTAGCAGTGCGGGACGCCGGCCCGAACGAAGGCCGCCTCGCCGCGGTCCAGTCGGTCGTAACGCATGAGCAGCGCGAGGAGCACGCCGCGGTCACCCGGGTAGCGCCGACCGAGCCGGACGATCACGTGGCCAAGTTCGGTAGCCATTGTGCCGGCGGCCTCGACAACGGCCGCTACGAGTGCCTGCACCTCATCGTCCGGCATCAGCAGCCAGCGCCGGACCACCGGCTCAAGTCCGGCACCGCGCAGGCTGGCCGCGTCATCACGCAATTCGGGGACGTCCAGCTCGGCTATCAGGTCCGCGGCCTCAGCCGGTTGCCTGAAACCGAGCAGCGCCGTTACGTCGGTAAGTGCAACGATCATCTCCGGCTTGTGCATGCGGTCGCGGTACAGCCGGTGCGGCGCGTCGAGGGGCACACCCGCCGCCTCCTCGGCCGCGAATCCCAGCTCAGCTTGTTCCACTGTCGGATGTGCCTGGATCGACAGCGGCTGATCGATCGCCAGGATCTTCAGAAGATACGGCAAGCGCGGACCGAACCGCCTGAGCGTGGCCGATCCCAGCATCCCCTCCGGATCTTTCTCGATCAGTTCGGCCAGGGTCAGCCGGACTCCGTCGAGGTCGACGATCGACGGAGCACCAGGATGGGCACCGATCCAGAGTTCTGCCTGGGGTTCGCCGGTGGGACGGATACCGAGCAGTTCGGGGATGACCGTCGGCGAACCCCAGGCGTATGAGCGGACTGGATTGTGCAGTATCAGCGGCACAGTGCAGGAGCCTACGCGGCGATCAGGTGACCTACTCATTCGACTGCCTGGGCTTTGTCGGGCGTTTGTCACCTGATCGTTTTCAGCCCGTGCCGTTCGTGACGATCAGGTGAACAACATGTGCCGCTAGCCCGAGTCTTCGTAACCTGATCGTTTATGCAACGACGATCAGGTGACCTAACGGCGATCAGGTGACCAACAGGCGGGTGGTAGGCAGGCCTCAACCGGCCCGGCGGCCGAGGCCCAGCGCGAGGTAAGCCGCGGCGAACCGGCCGGTCGCGAGCAGCGCCGCGAATCGGCCGACGTCCGGCCCTTCGGCGGCGCGAACGGTGTGAACCCGCACGGATCCCTGCTCGGCCGCCGCCAGGACCTTAGACATCGCGGCCTTGACGCCAGGCGTGTCGGCGCCGTCGTCGAGTACCAGCAGCGACGGCCGCGGTGCCTGGATATCACCTTCGAACGGGTCGGCGAACACGTCGACCTCGGGCGCCTTCTGCAGCATCGGCACGAGCTGATGGTCTCCGCCGGCGATGGCGGCCCGCCCGCTCGCGGCTCGCAACGCCTCGGCGACTCGCCGGGCCGCCCGCGCGGCCAGCACCGACCCGCCGAACACCACCGGCAGATCGTCACTAAGAGCCAAGGCGATCTCCTTTGCCGGGTTCTGATCGACAGTCACGTGCGGCCCGCACCGGACGGCGACGTCGTCGAGCGCGGCCGCGACAGGTTCGGCGGAAACGTCGGGCCCTAGCCCGAGCACGTGCAGCGCCTTCAGCACGGGCACGGCCAGCGCCGTCGGGTCGTCCGTCCCTGCCGGGAGCAATACCGTCGCAGTGCTCTGAGCGGCGGAGGCGACCGGGGAGTCTGCCGGCGCGGCGACCAGAACGGCGCAGCCTCGCCGCGACGCTTCAGCCACGGCTGAGACCGCGTCCTCCTCGTTGCCGCCAGGGGACATCACCACGACAAGGTCGAGCGGGCCCGCCCACCCGGGCAGCCCGGGGTGCGGCCAGGCCACGAACGGCACCGGACACACCGGTTCCAGCACGGCTCGGAACAGCCGGCCATCCGCACCACCCGCGATGACCGCACGTGGACGATCGCTCGGGTCAAGTGCTGCCATCGCATCGGCCGCAGCCGCATCGGCCCGCCGGACCTCAGCCCCCCAGCCGGCGATCTCCCGAAGGACCGGGTCGATGGACTCCAGCGCCTCCAAGTCGTCCAGCGCTCCGTCGACGAACATCGGCGGCCTCCTCAGCCTGGCTTGCGTGCTTGGTCGACGAGCAGCACCGGAATGTCGTCTCGCACCGGGTAGGCCAGTCCGCACCCGGTGCACACCAGCTCGCTGGCCGCGTCGTCAACCCGAAGCTCTGCCCGGCAGGCTGGACAGGCAAGTATTTCGAGCAGGCCGGGATCCAGATTCATCGGTGACGCTCCAATTACGACGCTCGGATGATGCCGAGCACATCATCGCGGATTTGCTCCATCGTCGGCGCATCGACGGCCTCGGCGTTGAGACGGAGCAGAGGTTCGGTGTTCGACGGGCGCAGGTTGAACCACCAGTCCTGGTGCTCGACGCTCAGCCCGTCCAGGTGATCGATCCGAACCCCTTCGCGACCTGCGAACGCCTCTTCCACCGCCGCAATCACGCCGGCCTGGTCGGTCACCTTGCTGTTGATCTCGCCGGAGCTGACGTACCGTTCGTACGGCGCGATCAGTTCGGACAGCGTGGTACCGACCGGCGTTCCACCCAGCGCCGCAAGGGTGTGGAGCGCGGCGAGCATTCCCGAATCGGCTCGCCAGAAGTCGCGGAAATAATAGTGCGCAGAGTGCTCCCCGCCGAATACAGCGCCGGTTTCGGCCATCGTCTGCTTGATGAACGAATGCCCGACCCTCGTCCGGATCGGCTCGCCGCCGTGCTCGCGCACGATCTCCGGCACCGCACGCGAGGTGATCAAGTTGTAGACGACGCGCTGGCCGGGCGCGCGCTCCAGCTCTCGCGCGGCGATCAGCGCGGTCAGCGAGGACGGGTTCACCGCCGCACCCTTCTCGTCGACGACGAAGCACCGGTCGGCGTCACCGTCGAAGGCCAGGCCCAGATCGGCGCCGTGATCCAGCACCGCCGCCTGTAGGTCGCGCAGGTTCTCCGGCTCGATCGGGTTGGCCTCGTGGTGGGGGAAGGTGCCGTCCAACTCGAAGTACATCGGCACGACCGTCAGCCCCGGCACGTCGAGCACGGCCGGGACGGTGTGCCCGGCCATGCCGTTTCCGGCATCGACCACCACCGTCAGCGCGCGGATGCCCTCGAGCGGCACCAGGCTGCGCAGGTGAGTGGCGTAGCCGGCCAGCACGTCCTGGCGCTCGACGACGCCGCGGGCAGCGTCACCGTCCGGCCGCGCGGCCGAACCGGCCCCGCCGGCGAGCAATTCCTCGGCCAACTCCTTGATCTGGGCGAGTCCGGTGTCCTGGCCGACCGGCGCAGCACCGGTCCGGCACAGCTTGATGCCGTTGTACTGCGCAGGGTTGTGGCTGGCGGTGAACATCGCACCGGGCATGTCCAGGAACCCGCTGGCGTAGTACAGCTGATCGGTGGACGCCAGCCCGATCACAACGACGTTCGCTCCCCTGGAGGTCACGCCGTCGGCGAAGGCGGTCGACAGCGGGACGGACGACGGACGCATGTCGTGCCCCACTACGACCGATTCCGGGAACTCCAGTACCTCGGCGAATGCGGCGCCGATCGCTCGCGCGACATCTTCGTTCAACTGGTCCGGCACGACGCCACGGATGTCGTACGCCTTGACGATGGTCGACAGGTCCTGCACCCAGCCGACCCTACCCCCCAGCGCTGATCATGCAATTGTGGGGCGACACGCGGGCGGTTCGCTCCGCACAGGCGCGCCAGGCATCAGATCGTCCGGCGTGTC